>NZ_JAAUWS010000019.1:0-48745 GCF_014694465.1 Vibrio sp. S11_S32
TTTAGGTTCTTTTTTTCTGCTCATGTGAAGATAATGAAGCATAAAAAGGATCGTTCAATAGGCAATTGTAGATCAAGTGATGATCGTCACATTCGCCTGTCAATAGGGTGCTGGTGAACGCTTACAATACTTTGATGTGTTGTAAAATACCAATTAAGGCTGAAATCAACACAATCGGCATTAATACCGCGAGGAAGAAATCAAACTCCCCTTTATTGACTAAACCACCGAAAACAAAATTGGTCCCTTCTGCCGCAAAGCCCATCAAAGCTTCAAAGGCTGCCGAGATTTCACGAATGATGGTAGTACCTATAGTTTAATTAAGAAGAAATGCGCCCAGCGCCAATTCAACAATTAATAGTTGGATAATGTAGCGAATTTTAACACCCGACTTATTACGACTAGCAAAAAATGCCATGCCGCATACCACAATTAAACCAAACAAAAAGTGTAAATAAGCCATGAGTTCAACCTTAATGAGAGAATACTCTCTCTGTTAGCAATGAATTTGGCTGCATATTGTCCTATTGGGCAATATAGTTTCGTCATCAAGATCTCCTATTGCTCTAGTTACAAACATTACTTACATTGAAAAACGCTAACTTGAGAACGCAAACGAATACATCTTTATGCAACTCAGTTAACAAGCATAAAAAAACCAGCAACAAATGCTGGTTTTTAAAATGCTCGATAATGAAAGTGAAATATTACTCTTCACTGCCTTTATCATTATTCTCGACTTCAATCCGAGTAACACGTTGTAATCCACGTGGCAGTTTCGCCCCACGACGACCCCGTTCTCCGCGGAAATTATCCAAATCAATCGGTTTCAAACCTAGTTTACGTTTACCCGCATACAAGGTTACCGTCACGCCATAAGGGATCGAGATAAGCTGAGTGACAAACTCTTCACGCGCCTTGGCTTTGGCCGAAGGAATATTGATGATCTTATTGCCTTTACCTTTACCCAATTGCGGTAAATCTTTAATTGGGAATAATAACATTCGACCTTCATTGGTGATCACTAAGATCTCATCTTGCTCAAGGTTGGAAACCTGACTCGGTGGTAATACTTCAGCCGCTTGAGGTAGATTAATCAAGGCTTTACCGCTACGGTTTTTCGACAGTAAATCCCCGCCTTTACACACAAAACCATAACCGGCATCCGAGGCAACTAACCACAGTTGCTCTTCTTCACCCATGATCACTTGGCTAACACTGGTGCCCGCATTTATATTTAAACGCCCAGTAATAGGTTCACCTTGGCTGCGCGCCGAAGGCAATGAATGCGATTCGAGCGAATAACTGCGCCCATCGGTTCCTAGGAATACCGCCGGTTGATTACTCTTACCATGCGCTTGGGCTAAATAGCCATCGCCAGATTTGTAGTTTAACGTTGAAGCATCAACATCGTGCCCTTTGGCATGACGGATCCAACCTTTCTCCGACAACACTACCGTGATCGGCTCACTTGGGATCAAATCACGCTCGGTTAATGCTTTAGCTTCGGCGCGTTCAATCAATGGAGAGCGACGATCATCTCCGTATTTTTCAGCATCGGCTTGAATCTCTTTTTTGATCAAGGTATTTAAACGACGATCAGAGCCCAGCAATAACTCAAGTTTTTGACGTTCTTTTTCAAGCTCATCTTGCTCGCCGCGTAATTTCATTTCTTCTAACTTAGCAAGATTACGTAAACGAGTATCTAAAATCGCATTAGCTTGAATTTCACTAATGCCAAAGCGCGCCATTAATACTTCTTTAGGCTCATCTTCACGACGAATGATTTCAATCACTTCATCGAGATTAAGATACGCAACCAACAAACCTTCTAAGATATGCAAGCGATCTAAGATTTTATCTAAACGGTATTGCAAACGACGGCGCACCGTCATACGACGAAAATCAATCCACTCTTGCAAGATCTTAATCAAGCCTTTGACTTCAGGGCGATTATCGGTACCAATCATATTAAGATTGACGCGGAAGTTCTTCTCAAGATCGGTCGAAGCAAACAAGTGGTTCATCAACTGATCGCAATCAACGCGATTAGAACGCGGCACGATCACAATACGAGTTGGGTTTTCGTGATCCGATTCATCGCGTAAATCGTCCACCATTGGCAGCTTTTTAGCGCGCATTTGGTTGGCAATTTGTTCTAGTAATTTCGCGCCTGAGACTTGATGAGGCAGTGAAGTAATCACAATATCACTGGCTTCTTTGTGCCACACCGCGCGCATTTTAATGCTGCCACGACCGGTGCGATACATTTTTTCGATATCACTTGGCGGCGAAATAATTTCCGCTTCAGTTGGGTAATCAGGACCTTTTACAAACTCCATGACTTCCGATAATTCGGCTTTAGGATTATCGAGTAAATGTACCGTTGCGCCAGCTATTTCACGTACGTTATGCGGCGGAATATCGGTTGCCATCCCCACCGCAATACCGGTAATACCATTAAGCAAAATATGAGGAAGGCGCGCCGGTAACATTTTTGGCTCTTTCATAGTGCCATCAAAGTTTGGCGACCATTCCACCGTGCCTTGGCCTAATTCACCTAATAATACTTCGGCAAATTTAGACAGTTTTGCTTCGGTATAACGCATCGCTGCAAATGATTTAGGATCATCTGGCGCACCCCAGTTTCCTTGACCATCCACTAATGGGTAACGGTAAGAGAAAGGTTGCGCCATTAACACCATCGCTTCGTAACAAGCGGAGTCACCATGTGGATGGTATTTACCTAATACATCACCGACAGTACGAGCCGATTTTTTGTATTTTGAGGCAGCCGATAAACCTAACTCAGACATCGCATAAATAATACGACGTTGCACCGGTTTTAAACCATCCCCGACATACGGCAGGGCACGATCCATGATCACGTACATTGAATAGTTTAAGTACGCATCTTCGGTGAATTTACGTAACGTTAACTGTTCAACGCCGTCAAATGTGATTTCAGAACTCATTAATTAACCTTGTTTATTCTAACCGCTTATTTATTCTAGCGACTTATCTGTTTTAGCGAGTTATCTATTCTAAAAGCTGTTTTTTTGAAAAGCTTAAAGCTCAACGTCAGCTTTATCGCCATACGCTTGCAACCAAGCACGGCGGTCTTCAGCGCGTTTTTTACCTAATAACATGTCCATCATTTCCATCGTTTGTTGATCATCATCGATGGTCAGTTGCACTAAGCGACGAGTATTAGGATCCATAGTGGTTTCACGCAATTGAAGTGGGTTCATTTCGCCCAGTCCTTTAAATCGTTGCACGTTAATTTTTGCTTTTTTGCTGCTTAAGCGATCTAAGATGCCATCTTTTTCACTTTCATCCAGTGCGTAAAAGACTTCTTTACCGCAATCAATACGAAACAGTGGCGGCATCGCTACATAGACATGGCCTGCGCGGACTAAAGATTCAAAATGACGCATAAACAATGCACACAATAAGGTGGCAATATGCAGACCATCAGAGTCGGCATCGGCAAGGATACAAATTTTACCGTAGCGTAAACCATCAAGATTATCGGTATCCGGATCAATGCCAAGAGCTATCGAAATATTATGCACTTCATCGGAAGCCAACACTTGATCGGAAGAGACTTCCCAAGTGTTTAGAATCTTACCACGCAAAGGCATGATAGCTTGGAACTCTCGATCACGCGCTTGCTTAGCAGAGCCGCCTGCCGAGTCCCCTTCCACTAAGAAAAGTTCGGTGCGGCTAAGATCTTGCACCGTACAATCGGTTAATTTCCCTGGTAGCGCGGGGCCGGATGCTATTTTCTTACGCACTACTTTTTTGCTGGCTCGCATGCGGCGGTGAGCACTGGCAATACAAGCTTCAGCTAATAATTCAGCAATTTGTGGTTTTTCATTGAGCCACAAACTAAAGGCATCTTTAACCACGCCAGACACAAAAGCGGCGCATTGACGAGACGATAAACGTTCTTTGGTTTGCCCTGCAAATTGTGGGTCTTGCATCTTAACCGACAGTACATAAGCACAACGGTCAAACACATCATCACCGGTTAGCTTAACGCCACGCGGCAATAAATTACGGAATTCACAAAACTCACGCATCGCATCCAGCAAACCTTGGCGTAAACCATTAACGTGCGTTCCGCCTTGCGCGGTTGGGATCAAGTTAACGTAACTTTCAGTGATCAGTTCGCCACCTTCTGGCAGCCAAATGATCGCCCAATCCGCCGCTTCCGTTTGGGCGCTAAATACACCAGTAAATGGTTGTTCAGGCAGTAGGGTATACCCCTTAACCCCTTCCATAAGATAATCTTTTAGACCATCTTCATAATGCCATTGATGCGTTTTATCATTCACTTTATCGATAAATTCGACATCAAGTCCTGGACATAATACCGCTTTGGCGCGCAGATTATTGATTAAGCGACTGACCGAAAATTTGCCCGAATCAAAGTAAGAGGCGTCTGGCCAAAAATGAACGCTGGTGCCGGTATTACGACGACCACAAGTTCCGGTGACTTCAAGCTCTGACACTTTATTGCCATGCTCGAACGCAATCTCATACACTTGACCATCGCGCTTAATCGTGACTTCAACGCGTTTTGATAAGGCGTTAACCACCGAAATACCCACCCCGTGCAAACCGCCAGAGAATTGATAGTTCTTATTAGAAAATTTACCACCCGCATGCAGCTTACAAAAAATCAGCTCAACACCCGAGATTTTCTCTTCTGGGTGAATATCCACTGGCATGCCGCGACCATCATCCATCACTTCAATAGATTGATCGGGGTGTAAAATCACTTGAACTTTAGAAGCATGACCCGCTAAGGCTTCATCGACACTGTTATCGATCACTTCTTGCGCTAAATGGTTTGGGCGTACGGTATCAGTGTACATTCCAGGGCGGCGGCGTACCGGCTCAAGCCCATTAAGTACTTCTATCGCACCTGCATTATATTGTTCAGTCATAATAAAAAAGCATTACTCTAGATAAATAGTGGCAATTCAACATTGCGGAATGGTTAGCTTACAACGAGTTCAATCAGAAGACTACACTCGTCTTACTGGCGGAGGCTCTTACCAAGGTAACTTAAAGCTGTAAGAATTTGATTATTTGCTCAGGGTAGCGTTCAAAATCAACAAAACTGTGATCGCCTCCCTCTTCAACGGTAACTTTACTGCTAACGTATTTAGTAACTGCTTGCTGGTAATCTAACACTTCATCTTGGGTTTGCAGTAACACCCAAAAATCTTGCGCTGATGATAACACCTCAATCTCTAAGGCTTTCAATTCTTGAATATGCTTTGCTTCCAACACATAGTTTTGTTGGGTGTAAGGGTTCACTTGCGGCCCTAAAAATCCGCTCAACAATTCATAAGGACGCACTGCAGGGTTGACCACAACCGCGCGAAAACCGTAGTGATGGTTTAACCACGTCGATAAATATCCACCCAGTGAACTACCCACTAAACCTATTTGATATTCGCTTGAATATTGCTGTACCAAATTTGATAGGTATTCTGCCGCTTGGGCTGGAAAATTAGGTAACTGTGGGATCACAAGCTTGATATCAGGTCGATGCTGCTGACAGTAGCTTTGCATGATATTGGCTTTTAAGGACAGAGGGGAACTATTAAAACCATGGAGATACAAAAGCATGGAAGGTTTAGACACGGACAACTCCTCGAAATAGATACTAGTCAAACTTGAATATATAATCCGCGTTTATTCTAGCTGATAAATTCGAGCTCAATACCCTTCTGCATCAAAGTCTGGTAGGAAATCGGTTCCGGATAGACGGTAAACTTGAGTTTCAATATCACCATTAGGCAGTAATGAAAGCGACCGCCAACCTGGTGCGATTTTATCCACCGCAAACTCATTAGAATTGGGTTTAAATTGCACACAACTAGAAGGACTGGTGATCACTTCCATTCCATTGTGCTGCTGATGAAAATCTTGATGGACATGGCCACACAACACTGCTTTAGCATTAGAATGTGGCGCGACGACTTGCCAAAACTGCTCGCTATTATGCAAACAATGTTTATCTAGCCATTCACTGCCCACCAATTTTGGGTGATGGTGCATTAAAATTAAGCTATAACGTTGTGGGTATTCGGCCAGTTTTTGCGCCAGATACTCTAATTGCTGCGCTGATAATTCGCCATAAGGACACCCTTCTACTTGGCTGTCGAGCAGAATGACTTGCCAATGCTCACCTGCAAGAAGATGGGTTGCTTGTTTAATTTGCGCCGAAGGATAGATGCTGCTCATGCTAGGCTTATAGTCATGATTACCAGGCAACCAATAGCAATCTTTATTCAGCGGTTGGATGCCTTGCTCAAAACGTTGATAGGATCCATCACTATGATCTTGCGACACATCCCCTGTCATTAACAAAGCTTGACAAGCAATGTCTTGAGTTTGAATGTCTTCCACGATTGCAGTAAAGCTATCGAATGTATTCACCCCTAACAACGCGCCTTTTTCATCAGAAAAAAGATGGGTGTCAGTGATTTGTACAAAGGTCACTACATCTTGCGTAGTGCTGATAGTTTCAATGTTATTCAATGCGTTAAACTCTTATATAGTCTGTCTTAACTTGCTAAGCATACCTTAGTTAATAAATCAGCACTTGGTTAGTAGATTGGGGCTCGGGTAATCCCATGTCTCAAGCAAAAAGTGAGCCATTCACCCAAAAATTGATTGAGTTGGAATTTTTCATCTTTTTGCATCATGTTTTTATTCGGGTAATCATACCTTGCTTGCACTCGCGAAATCTGCTCACTAGCACACACTTCCGCAACACGAGCATCATGGTAAAGGCGTACCTGCATACGTGGAAGAGGAAATACTGGGCGGACATCACATTGGAATACATCAACCAAGGTGGTGTAGCGCGTTACTTCTTTTACTTCAAGTTGATAAGCAATTTGAGAAACTTGATACGAACGGGTTTCGCCCACATCGGGATCGTGTGGGATCAAGGCGTTCATTTTGGCATAATTGGTTTCATAAACCCGCATTAAGCCAGCTAGATCAACATGATAAGGTTTTTGCATTTTGTCTCTTTAAAACACTCAAATTCATTAAAGGAAACGAACGTAGCCAACAAAGCTGAATTTTCAACCACAAGGTAAATTTACCAGCGTTGTTGTAATTCTTTATAGTTTAGCTCAAGCCACTGCAGAGCGATGATGGATGCGCCATTTTCAATCGTGCCATCACGCACCATTTGATACGCTTGCTCACGGGTCACCACATGCACCAAAATATCTTCATTTTCGTCTTCAAGCCCGTGCACACCGGATGCTTGACTGGCATCCACTTGCCCTACGAATACATCTAAGGTTTCTGAACATCCGCCTGAAGAGGGGTAGTAATGACTGATCGCTTCAATATTATTCACCGTTAAACCGGCTTCTTCTTGTGCTTCACGGCGAACCACTTCGGCTGGGCTTTCACCTTCATCATTCATACCCGCGATGATCTCAAATTGCCATGGCGAAGTATGTTCGAGCGCACCAACTCGAATTTGTTCAATTAATACAACTAAATCGTGAGTTGGATCATAGGGTAACAAAGCACTGGCATGGCCTCGTTCAAACATTTCACGCTCAACAGGTTGACTCCAACCACCCGCAAACAAACGATGTCGAAAAGTATATTTCACCATTTTAAAAAAGCCGCGAAAGAGCGTTTCTTTGCTCTCGACTTTAATATCATCACGATGAAATGTACTCGAAACCGGTTTAGATTTGCTCATAATAGTAAAACTCATGTTAAGAGAATAAAATCAATAATGGTGCTTGATTTGACCGACCGATAATCTAATCACGAGTCGGCAAATTCGACAAGCTTTGCTGTCATTTTTTTTGAAAAACAGTGAGATTAGTTTAGTTTCTTCTTTTTTATTGTCCATTCGGATAGTAAATGGTAAATTAATGTAAAAGATTGCATAACATTTTAGTTACTTAGGTTACAATCAAAAGATTATTGTTTATTAATTTTATAAGCGGGAAAGAATAATGAAAAAGCTGCTTCCACTTATCATCAGTCTCGCTTTTGGTGGCATGACTACTGCGCACGCTGATGATTTGGCTCAGATTTATAATCAAGCAAAAGAAAATGATCCTCAACTACTGCGCTCAAAAGCGGATCGTGATTCTGCCTTTGCCGCGATAGAAGCGAGCCGTGGTGACCTTTTGCCTCAGATCAATTTAACCGCGGGTTACAATATTAATCGAAATATTAACGCTCATAACAGCGACCCTTTAAATATTTCGAGTTTAGCCAATGAAGATAATGCTTTCACTGCAGGTGTGAACTTCTCTCAAGAACTTTATCGTCGTGATAGCTGGGTGAACTTAGACATCGCAGAGCAAAATGCTCGCCAACAAGATTCTGCTTACGCGGCTGAACAACAAAATCTGATTTTGCGTACTTCGCAAGCCTATTTCGGCGTATTACAAGCACAAGATAGCCTAACCTTTATCCGCGCTGAGAAAAAAGCAGTTGCTCGTCAATTAGAACAAACGAAACAACGTTTTGATGTCGGTTTGTCTGCTATTACTGATGTACATGATGCACAAGCACAATACGATAGCGTATTAGCCGATGAAATCATTGGCGAAAACAATGTCACCAACAGCTATGAAGAATTACGTGAAATCACCGGCCAAATGAATAAAGATTTAGCCTTGCTAGACACCAAACGTTTTTCAGCCAATTCGCCACAAACTAATTCAAGTGCCTTAGTTGATGAAGCGCAACAAAAGAACTTGTCATTATTGACGGCCCGTATCGGTCAAGATATTGCTAAAAGTAATATCTCATTGGCAAATTCAGGTTACTCACCTTCTTTGACTTTAGATGGTGGTTACCAATATTCAGATATTGATTCCCATGATGACCATTCGGCAACGGGCAACTACACCAGTAACGATTACAACATTGGCGTTAACTTAATTGTTCCTTTGTATCAAGGTGGTACAACCAGCGCTAACGTCAAAACAGCTGAATACCAATACGTATCTGCTAGTGAGCAACTCGAATCAACCTACCGTGGCGTAGTGAAAAACGTTCGTGCTTACTACAACAATATTAATGCTTCGATCGGAACCATCCGCGCGTACGAGCAATCGGTTATTTCTGCTAAGTCTGCATTAGAAGCAACCGAAGCCGGTTATGATGTTGGTACTCGTACTATCGTTGATGTATTGGATGCAACGCGTCGTTTATACGATGCCAACAGCCAATTATCCGATGCACGTTACAACTACATTTTAAGTGTTCTTCAATTGAAAGGCGCGGTTGGTACACTGAGTGAGCAAGACGTATTAGATATTAATGCCGGCTTGATCAAGACAGCAGCGACTAAGTAATACCAGTTTTATTTAATATTGGCTCAATTTGAATACGCCGAAAAGACGCAGCCTCGCTTGAGAAAAGGCCATCCATGCCCTTTTACACTTTTCTCTGCATTCAACGTTGAAAACGATTAAATAACTAAAACTGATCAAACATAAAAAATGCCACTTCAAATGAAGTGGCATTTTTATTATTCGTATCAATGTGTTTTAGTGAAAAATTGATATCAAAATCGTCATCCCATACACGAGTAGAACGAGCAGATAGGGGATCTCGCTTTTTCTTTTATTGGTTACCCCTTCCCACCTTTAATCGCATTAATGATCTCAGAGGTCGAGCAACCATCTTCAAAGTTCAACACTTTGACTTCACCGCCTGCCGCAATCACCTCTTCACCACCAGCGATTTCTTCGGGTTTATAATCGCCGCCTTTCACCAAAATACTCGGCAATACAGTGGAAATTAAACGCTGTGGGGTTTCTTCGCTAAACGGCACCACCCAATCAACGGAACCTAAACCGGCCAGCACCGCCATACGGCGATCGGTTGGATTCACTGGGCGGCCAGGACCTTTTAGCATTTTAACCGATTCATCGGTATTCACAGCAACAATTAGGCGGTCACCTAATTCAGCGGCATTATTTAAATAAGACACATGACCGGCATGCAAAATATCAAAACAGCCATTGGTCATCACCACTTTTTCGCCACGCCCACGGGCTCGTTTTACCGCATCGATTAAAGCCGATTCACTGATCACACCATAATCGGTATCTTTGCTGCCATGGATTGCTTCTGCCAGCTCGATAGTCGATAAAGTGGAAGTCCCCAACTTACCCACCACCACGCCAGCCGCGGCATTGGCTAATGCACATGATTCTTTTAAGTCTTTACCAGCAGCCACTGAAGCGGCTAAAACTGAAATAACAGTATCGCCAGCGCCGGTCACATCAAACACTTCTTGCGCTTGAGTTGGCAAATGGAACGGTTGTTGTCCACGTTGCAATAAAGTCATACCGTGTTCACTACGAGTGACCAACAGAGCTTCAAAATCAAATTTCTCGATTAAAGCGAGCCCTTTTTCAACCAAGTCTTGTTCATCTTTGGTTTTACCCGCCACCAATTCAAATTCAGACAAATTTGGGGTTAATAATGTCGCGCCACGGTAGCGCTCAAAATCAGCGCCTTTAGGATCGATAAATACCGGCACTTTCGCCGCGCGCGCTTTTTGGATCATCGCTTGCACACCCTCTAACGCACCTTTGCCATAGTCCGATAAAATCAACGATTGTACTTGCGGTAAGTGTTGCTCTAAGCGCTGTATCAAAAGGTTAGAATCAATGCCCGCGAAATCATCTTCAAAATCCAAACGGATCAACTGCTGACCGCGACTCATTACGCGTAATTTAGTGATGGTTGGCAGTTCAGGGATCACCACAAAATCACACAACACTTTTAATGATGAAAGCTTTTGATTTAAGACTTGCGCCGGTTCGTCATCACCGGTCAAACCGACTAACTTAGGGTTACCACCCAGCGCAGCGATATTCATTGCCACGTTTGCCGCGCCGCCTGGACGTTCTTCATTATTTTCAATCTTAACCACTGGCACTGGCGCTTCTGGAGAAATACGCGCAGTTGGGCCATACCAATAACGGTCCAGCATCACATCGCCAATAATTAACACGCCAGATTCAGCATAGTTAGGCAAAATAGGTTTCATAACGTTCTCCGCAAATTGAGTCTATTGGTGCTCAATCTAAAATATAATTATTGAATCATTTGAATACATTGGTGCGGATCATATCACATTCACCAATAACGAAAAATCAAATCAAGCTCGTCCCTGTACTCTTAACTCTAGGGGCTGTTGATCTTTCGTGGTTGTTTTTGCTGCGAATTGTTGGGTTTTTATACAAGAAAGAGGCTTTGTGGTGTAGCTGGCTACACGAAAAGCCGATGACGAAGTAGAAAAGACCAACAAACGCAGCCCGAAGGGTTCGGCTAAAAGCCTTTTACTCTTCGTTAAGTCTCATTTACTTAGAATAGGCTTCAATCGACTTTCCTCGATTAAAAGGCTTTTATCTCGAACAAAATTTAATCACGAAAGATCAACAGCCCCTAGAGTCTTAGCTTTAAATTAGGGTTTAGCTTTCGGGCTTTGTGGTAACCACGCTTGCCATTGCTGCTCAATGCAGGTTCGGTGCTCAATAAAGCGCGACTCATCAACATCGGCATCTTGCTTGAGTAAATTCCTATGATGGATCTCATCTCGCATGCAAGTATAGGCTTCGATTAATTGCTCAGCTTGTTGAGTATTCAATAAGTGCTCTTGCGCTGCTACGCCGATAATACGCACATTATCCGACCATTGAGTTAATGATGGGTATTGATGGCTGTATTGCAGCACCCAGTACTGCACCAAAAATTCGATATCCGTAATGCCGCCTTTGTCTTGCTTTAACATAAAGCGGCCGGCTTTTTTCGCCCCAAGGTGCTCGCGCATTTTCACTCGCATATCGGCCACGTCTTGGCTCAACTTTTCTTTTTCGCGCTCCAGCGTCAAGATAGTAAAACGGGTCTGACTAAAAGCTTGTTCCAGCGGGTCGTCACCGTAAATCATGCGCGCTCGCACTAAGGATTGATGCTCCCATGTCCAAGCCTCTTGATGCTGATACTCATCAAAGGTTTGTGCGCTGCAAACTTGTAACCCAGAGGCACCGGATGGACGTAACCGAGTGTCAATATCGTATAAAATACCCGATGGGGTACGCACTGAAAATATATGAATAATGCGTTGCGCCAAGCGTAAATAAAACTGCCTACCATCAATTTCTTTTTTGCCATCGGTGGTGATATTTTCCGGACAATCGTGCAAGAAAACCACATCTAAATCGGAATCATAACCAAGCTCCCAGCCGCCAACTTTGCCATAACCTATCACCGCAAAGCCTTTCCCTTCTCGACCTTCGAGATGACGAGGCTGACCGAACTTTTCACTCACTTGCAACCAAGCTTGCTGCACGACTGCGTCCATAATAGCTTCGGCTAAGTAAGTTAAATGATCGCTGACCTTCATCACCGGCAAAACCCCTGCAATATCCCCAGCAGCCACTTTTAAAATACAAATTTGCTTAAATTGGCGCAGCGCTTCCATTTGCTGCTCCATATCATCCTCGGGAATACGAGCTAAAAAGTCGCGTAATTCAGAGCGATAATCCGATAACGCGATCGGGTTATAAAGCTGTTGTGGATCGATCAATTCATCTAATAAGATCGGATAACGCCCCAATTTTTCCGAAATCATCGGGCTCGCAGTACACAGACGAACCAATTGTTTTAATGCGCCAGGGTGGGCTTCAAGTAATTCGAGATAAGTGGTTCGGGTAACAATCTTGGTTAACAGGCTCAACACTCTGGCTAAACCAAACTCAGCGTCTGGGTTAGCAAACACCGCCTCAAATACTTTTGGCATTAGTTGTACCAGCACTTCACGCCCACGTTGGCCTAAGGTTTTCTTAGCCAAATCTTGCTTAAATTGAGTAATTATTGCAGCCAGATCTTCCGCTGGCTCTATCTTGACGTCAGTGGTCAGGATGTTGGCGAGGACATCCGCTTGCGCCGCCATATTCCACATTTCAATAAAATGCGCGGCGATTGTTTGCTCTTGGTTTTCATCTTCACCAATAAGCTCAACAAACACTGAATGCACTTGTTGCATATGCTGATTAATTTGAGTGGTTAACTGCCCCCAATCAGTTGCGCCCATCGCACAGACTAAGCGCGCTTGATCGAGCATATCATCTGGCAAGGTTTGGGTTTGCTTGTCATGCAATGCTTGGATCAGGTTTTCTAAGCGACGTAAGAATAAATAGCTGTCACGTAAGGCCTTCACATCGCCAGCTTCAAGCAGATCCATCTCATCAATCGCGGTTAAGGTTTCCAATAATCCTCGACCACGCAGGCTGGGTTCACGACCACCTCGGATCAATTGAAATACTTGAGCAATAAACTCTACTTCTCGGATCCCACCCGCGCCTAATTTAATATTATTAGTGAGACCACGACGACGCACTTCCGAGCGGATCATCGACTTCATCCGGCGTAAAGATTGAATCGCACTAAAATCAATATAACGGCGAAACACAAACGGGCGCAGCATTTGGCGGAGCTCTTGATATTGCGGATACATTTCACTGCCCATCACCCGCGCCTTGACCATAGCGTAACGTTCCCAATCTCGCCCTTGTTCTTGATAGTAATCTTCTAACGCCGCATAACTCATCACCAATGGGCCGCTTTCACCAAAGGGACGCAAACGCATATCGACCCGATAGCAAAAACCATCATAGGTGGGTTGATCGAGTGACTTGATGATCCGCTGCCCTAAACGAGTAAAAAATTGTGAGTTATCAATACTGCGACGTTGGCCTTGAGTCTGACCATTTTCTGGATAAGTAAAAATCAAATCAATGTCAGAGGAAAAGTTCAACTCTCCACCGCCGAGTTTCCCCATACCAATAATCAGCATAGGTTGAGGTATGCCTTCACTATTGCACGGTGTTCCCCACTCTTTACAGCACGCTTGATACTGCCATTGATAGGTTTCAAAAATCATCGCTTCGGCCAATAGCGACAAGTGAGATAAGCTTTTTTCTAAATTCCAGTCACTCTTGGATATATTCGCCTTAGGATTTTGTTTGAGTAGACAATCTCTCCACGCGATAATCACCATTTCTTGACGACGAAACAGGCGCAGTTGATGCATCAATGACGCTTCATCAACACAGGCCGCTAATTTCGATGCCAATTCAGTTCGATAATGATGAGATCGATTGGTGCTCGATAATAATTGCGGTAACGCGGCAACTAATGCAGCATCTGCCAATAAAGATTCAACAATAAAATCACTGATCGCTAAAACTTGTGTTAGCTGCTGCATTACAGTCGATGGCCAATCGGTTAATATAGCCGAATGAATTTGCTGTAAAGCATCCAGAGATTTTTGTTGCTGCAGTTGCAGCTGCGCACAAATAACCATAACGTTTCCTTGTTTAATGCCTAAATATTATTAATCGATTGAGCAATATTTATGTTGAACTAACACTCTACCGTTTTTCTTACTACGACGTTAGTACCGCGTTCCATGTTAATTAAAATAGTTGTAAGGTTCCTGACTATGATTTCAAATTTAAGTTCTAAAGGAAATTCACATGTCTAATTTTTACAGTGATGCAGACTTTAAGCCATTGAGTTTAATGTCATTGTTACTTTCAATTGTATCCGTCATATTAGTTTCCTTCTTGTTGTTTGTGCCGTTACCACAAGATACTCGTCATACTATGGTGGGAATTGACACTGCAATTTGTGCTCTATTTTTATTTCAATTAAGCTTAGATTGTTATCGATCTAAGCTGCGCCTACGCTATTTAAAAGTGCATGCATTAGATTTTCTCGCCAGCTTGCCTGGCATTGAGTTTTTTCGTTATATTAGACTGCTACATATTATTCGTATTTTCTTAATGCTGAGATCTCGAAAAAAAATCGGACAACAAATCTTAGAAAACCGTAAAGAAGCCACCGTTGCCACTATATTCACCTTGTTAATTATTTTGCTCTGTTTAGGCTCAAGCTTAATGCTATTGTTTGAGGAGAACGCCCCCAACACAAACATACACACAGCTGCCGATGCACTTTGGTGGAGTATTGTCACTATTTCGACCGTAGGTTACGGTGACCATTTCCCAGTCACGTTTGCAGGCAAGGTTTTGGCTTCGGTACTAATCGTTTGCGGGGTCGGTATTTTTGGTATGATTTCAGGGCTGCTAGCATCCATTATCGCCACACCACACGATAAACAAAATGCGCAATATAAAAGTAACCTTGAACAGATTCTAAACCAGCAACAACAATTGCTTGATAAGGTTGATCGTCTAGAGCAAAAGATCCAGCGACAGGGCAATAATGAAACACCAGATAATAAAAAAGGGATCGAGTGATCCCTTTTTACTACGACTTAAAAGCCAGCGTTAATACTTAATCATGCCAATAAGGGGTGATCTCAAGACAATGCGCTCGAGTCTGCTCCATAGCATGTAAAATAGAATGCTCTTGGCGCTTAAGCCAGCGGTCGAGTTGATCTTGTTGATCCTCGTCTAATTGATCTTGTAATTGCTCTAGCGGGGTTAACGTCAATAAATCATCAATCCCTTGCATCAAATCAACCCAAGGCAAACGAAATTGGGTTCTTAATTCCAACTCAAATAACGAAGCAAACGCTAAGCCAGTATACAAATTTCGACTTAAACACAACTGCTGATCAATATAATCTTGGCAGCTGAAGCTACGTTCTGGTGGAAAAACTTCAACCAACTCCTGCCAACTGCGATTCAGTTGTTTTTTCGCAAAAGAAGCGACGTTTTTACCCATCTTTTGTTTGGCTTTATCATCTAAGAATGGTTGCCATCCACGCGATAATATCCAACGACTAAGATCAAGCAACACCGCGGTATAGCGAGCCGATTGCAACAACCCCAGCATCTCAGCACGATCAGGTAAAGCTTGTTGTAAGCTATTTAATTCATTAACCAGATATTTTTGGCTATCCAGCTTTCGTAATAAATAGCCTTTATCTTCGGTCAACTCATCTAGGTACTGATAATTTTTCAACCACAACAATTCATTTTTTAACCATTTTAATTCTTGGCGTAAAATGGCACTGGTACGACGCGGAATGATCCCACCATATACATGAAATAATTGACGAATAAAACTGATTGATTCATTAATTTCTTCAAGTGCGGCTATCGAATCTTGCTCAGCATAAATTTGCTCATGGTAAAGCCAATGCGATAGTGCATGTTCAAGCGAAGCGATAAAGCAGCCCTCAACCGTTTCATCGGCTTGAGTCTCAACTAAGGTTAAGTTCACTACCGGATCGCTTTGGTAATCTTGTGCTAAACGGTAACCTCGCGCCGCTTTACTTAAATTACCTAAGCGCATACCGCCTTTGTCTGATAATAAACGAGCTAAGGTAAATAATGATTCGGTCTGACCGGATTTTAATTCTAATTCCACTTCACAAATTGGCGTTTGTTGCTCTCCAACACTCACTACACCTTGATCAAAAGCCACTTCTATTTGGCTGCCATCCGGCATACTCAGCAACCATTGCTCACGTTCAAAGTTAGTTTCAAACAATTGCACCAGCTCATTTTGCAGATCTTGCCAATCACGGCCTTCTGGCCAAATATCGATTGGATGAAGCGATAAATCAGGTTCATTACTATTATGTTCAGCGTTAAACTCTGGGCGTTGATGTAAGCCAGCTACCACTCTGCCAGAAGTTTTAACTGTTTGAACATAGACATCATCGGTGCGACGAATCCGCATGCCAATATCATATTGTCGCAACCATTGATCCGGAGTATCAAAATAGAGGTTCATTAGTGTTCGACAACTGTGTTGAAGCACTTTCATTCCTTCTATTTTAGATTTTAAAATAGAGGAAAAATCGGGTGATACAAAAAATTTCAGTTCTATCTCAGTTTCCATGGTCAGGTCCGTTGTTGATAACCTAGAAAGGATATGGCGTAATGATGAAAGGAGCAAGCAACAAATAACCAAGAATTGATCGAGCCAATGCTCTAGAATTGATCCACCGGATGCTCTAAAAGGGTATGAATGCCGAAGATATTAAGTTAACATGCGCGACTTTATACCGCTGTCTAGCATTTGACCGTAATCTAACGGTAAGATGCCCTATAATTTATATTTTTTTGTAGGTTGAATAACCATGCCAGTAAATACAATAATGGGCTTGTTTGCAAAGTCCCCAATTAAACCTTTGCAAGAACACGTTGTTAGTGTGAATGAATGTTGCTCACACCTTATTCCTTTCTTTGAAGCATGTGCTCAAGGTGATTGGGAAGAAGCGAAAAAACGTCGTGAAACCATTTCTCGCCTAGAACGAGAAGCGGATACACTTAAACGCGAAATCCGTCTTAAATTGCCGCGTGGTTTATTTATGCCGGTCGACCGTACTGACATGCTTGAGCTATTGACGCAACAAGACAAACTTGCCAACCTTGCTAAAGACATTGCAGGTCGAGTTATTGGACGTCAACTGCAAATACCATCTAAGCTAAATGAAGAGTTTATTGCTTATGTTGCTCGCTGTCTCGATGCAGCAGGTCAAGCGCAAAAAGTAATCCATGAACTAGATGAATTACTTGAAACTGGTTTTAAAGGTCGTGAAGTAACACTGGTTGCCGAAATGATCAATCAACTAGATGAAATTGAAGATGATACTGACATGATGCAAATTGCATTGCGCCAACAACTGATGGCAATTGAATCTAAATACAATCCTATTGATGTCATGTTTTTATACAAGATTTTAGAATGGGTTGGCGGTATTGCTGATCAAGCACAACGAGTTGGTGCTCGATTAGAAGTCATGTTGTCTCGTTCATAAGTTCGATTCAACAAAATAATCAAAATAGCAAAAATAACTGATGTGGTAAGTTCAGGGTGTGATTCCCTGTGTCTGCTTGCCCGAACTGTTGTCTAAAAAACTAGGTATTACGATGGATATCCTCGCAAACTACGGCACAACTATTATTTTAGTAGCCGCGTTATTTGGCTTCCTAATGGCAATTGGTATTGGTGCAAATGATGTTGCCAATGCCATGGGCACCTCTGTTGGCTCTAAAGCGCTAACAGTGAAACAAGCAATTTTTATTGCGATGATTTTTGAATTTGCAGGGGCTTATCTTGCTGGTGGCGAAGTGACTGACACCATTCGAAATGGCGTTATTGAAACTTCCTTTTATACCTCTCATCCCGAAATTTTAATTTACGGTATGATGTCAGCACTGTTAGCTGCAGGTACTTGGCTATTACTGGCCTCTTATATGGGCTGGCCAGTATCGACAACCCACTCAATCATTGGTGCGATTATCGGCTTTGCTTGTGTCTCAACCGGAACTGAAGCGGTTGATTGGCATTCGGTACAAGGCATTGTGGGTAGTTGGATAATTACACCATTTATCGCGGGTCTGTTTGCCTATGGTATTTTTGTCAGTGCACAACGACTGATATTTGATACCGAAACACCAATGGCAAATGCCAAACGTTTTGTACCGGTTTATATGTTCTTGACCACTATGGTGATTGCACTTGTGACCATCAAAAAAGGTCTTAAGCACGTTGGTCTACATTTAACCCATGGCGAAGCTTGGTTATATTCTGTCATTTTCTCGACTATTGTCATGGTCGGTGGTTATATTTATATCCAGAAAAAATTTGCTAACCAGAAAGAAGAGCATGGCTTTGCTGGTGTTGAAAGTATCTTTAGTATCTTAATGGTGGTAACGGCTTGTGCGATGGCATTTGCTCATGGTTCGAATGATGTTGCCAATGCAATTGGTCCATTATCTGCCGTGGTTTCAACCGTACACAGCATGGGTGAATTAACCGCCAAAAGTGAAATAGCTTGGTGGATCTTACCTCTTGGCGGTCTTGGTATCGTGGTGGGTCTTGCAACCATGGGGCATAAAGTAATGGCTACTGTTGGTACGGGTATTACTGAACTAACCCCAAGTCGTGGTTTTGCTGCTCAACTTGCAACCGCTTCTACCGTTGTTCTTGCATCGGGTACAGGTCTTCCTATCTCAACCACGCAAACACTGGTGGGTGCGGTATTAGGGGTTGGCTTTGCTCGCGGTATTGCAGCTCTTAACCTTGGCGTAGTACGTAACATTGTTGCATCTTGGATTGTTACCTTGCCCGCGGGCGCGGTATTATCGATTGTATTCTTCTATGCAATCAAAGCAGCATTCGGCGCATAAGCTTGCAATTACCGACACTCTGTCAAAGCCGTGTCATAATTGATGCTTAGATGCACAAAGAGGGAGCTTTTGCTCCCTCTTTTGTTGCACGTTAAGTCGAAACTTCTTACTATTTCCTTAACAAATTTTATTTAATGCTTTTGCCGATGGGAATTTTTCCAAATCGTAAACACAGGCAAGCGCATATCACTAAAAAGGACAAAATGTGAAAAAGCTTTTTTGCTTAGTATTGCTAGCAACTTTTTTTGCTCCAATGACATACGCACGTGACTTCTATATCTCAGATAATCTTTTCACTTATCTGCATTCTGGCCCAGGTAATCAATACCGTATTATCGGTAGTGTTGATGCAGGTGAAGTGATCAAGATTTTAACCTCAAACAAATCAGCCGGATTCTCTCAGGTCGTCGATAGCAAAGGCCGTAAAGGTTGGGTTGAAAGTAAATACGTGACGGCGAATGTCAGTATGTCGATTCGCTTGCCACAACTTGAGAAAGAGCTTTCTAGCGTAAAAGATGCATTAGCTAATGCACGTAAAACATCGGATACAGAAAAAGCAGGTTTAGTCAGTTCACTAAAAGTGAGTAACAAACAGATTTCCGATCTTGAGACTAACTACCGTAACCTTAATCAACAGTTATCAGACTCTCAAGCTGAAGCTCGTGAACTGCGTGCAAAATTAGACACCCAAAAAGACGACTTATTGCTCCGTTACTTCATGTATGGCGGCGGTGTAGCTGGTTTAGGTTTACTATTTGGTTTATTGCTTCCTCATCTTATCCCACGTCGTAAAAAGAAAAACGGCGGCTGGGCATAAGTATACTTAGGTTAGAAGGTTTTGATTTAAGTTAAAATGCGTTATAAATAATAAAAGCCAGATTAAGGGAAACCTCGATCTGGCTTTTTTATCGCGTTGATAAAACTTAAATCAACTCATATATACCCTAGCCGAGAGTTGCTAATAGCTTTTCGACAATAGGTTGATTGGCTTCAGGAAATTGATAGTCCACTAGATCTTCAATCTTAACCCACTTACCCTCTTGCCCCTCCTTGCCATAAGGTTTGCCACTAAAAGCGGTGACACTAAAGAAATCAAATGTTAGTTTCTTTTCTGGGTAATCGTGATCCAAGTGCTCAAACAAAGACAATGCTGTGACTTCAATGTCAATCTCTTCATACAGCTCTCGTATCAGCCCTTGTCCAGCCGTTTCACCAGATTCCACTTTACCACCTGGAAACTCCCAATAACCGCCTTTATGTAGCTTAGCAGGACGCTTAGTGATAAAAATCTGATCTTGTTGCTGGTTAAAAATAATCGCAGCCACAATATGTAACCGAGATGTTTGCGTTAAAGTCATGAGGCTCTCCTGTTGTGCTATTTTTGTATTCTTACGCTTTTAGGCTTTTAGGCTTTTAGGCTTTTAGGCTTTTAGGGATATTAAAAAAGGCCGCCGAAGCGACCTTTTGTTTTTATCTATAGCTCAAAAACACCTTACAATATCAATTAGGCAATTTTACCATGACATTGTTTATATTTTTTACCTGAACCACATGGGCAAGGTTCATTTCGACCCACTTTACGTTCTTCACGAACCATTGGTTGAGGTGCACCTTCTTGCTCATCATCGCTAATACCGTCAGCCGCTTGGTGTTGGTATTGTTGACGACGGGCAGCTTCTTCTGCTTGAATGCGGCGTTGCTCTTCCATACGGTCGACTTCTTCGCGCTCTTGCACGCGAACTCGACTTAAAGTTGAAATAACGTCAAATTTTAGGCTATCTAATAATTCACCAAACAATTCAAACGACTCACGTTTAAATTCTTGTTTTGGATCTTTTTGTGCATAGCCACGCAAGTGAATACCTTGACGAAGGTGATCCATTGCCGCTAAATGCTCTTTCCAAAGCGTATCCAACGTTTGCAGCATCACTTGACGTTCAAAGTTACGTAGAACCTCGGCGCCTACTACCTCTTCTTTTTCTTTATAGATAGTCGCCGCTTGTTCGATGATACGTTCGCATAACACTTCTTCGTACAATTTATCATCTTCATCTAACCAAGCTTGAATTGGGAATTCGAGATCAAAATCAGCCTGCAAGCGCGCTTCTAAGCCTGCCACATCCCACATATCATCAAGAGATTGCGGCGGAATATATTGGGCAAACATAGAGGTCAATACATCAACACGGTTTTGACCTAGCATTTCGCTAATATCACCCGCGCCCATCAACTCATCACGTAATTCGTAAATCACTTTACGTTGGTCATTGGCGACATCATCGTAATCCAATAATTGTTTACGTACGTCAAAGTTACGACCTTCTACTTTACGCTGTGCTTTTTCAATTGAGCGAGACAAGACACGGCTTTCTATCGCTTCACCTTCATCCATACCACTTTGGATTAAACCAGCCATACGGTCGGAGGTGAAAATACGCAGCAATGAATCTTCCATTGATAGATAGAAACGAGAAGAACCCGCATCTCCTTGACGACCAGAACGACCACGTAACTGGTTATCGATACGGCGAGATTCGTGACGCTCAGTACCAATAATATGCAGACCACCAGAGGCGAGTACCGCATCATGTACTTGTTGCCATTTTGCTTTTATCTCAGCAACTTGCTCTTCAGTCGCAGCAGAGCCTTGTTTCGCAACCAGTTTTTCAACTTCGGCTTCCCAGCTACCGCCTAACTTAATATCAGTACCACGACCAGCCATGTTGGTTGCGATGGTCACCGCGCCAGGTGTACCGGCAAGTTCAACAATTTCAGCTTCTTTTTCGTGGAACTTCGCATTTAAGACGCTGTGCTTAATTTTAGCCGCTTTTAACGCATTCGATAACAATTCAGATTTTTCGATCGAAACCGTACCTACCAAGATAGGCTGGCCATTGCTGACACGTTCTTGGATATCATCTTTGATCGCGGCAAACTTGTCTTCTTCAGTGCGATAAACCACATCTGGCATATCATTACGGATCATTGGACGGTTAGTTGGAATAACCACGGTATCCAAACCGTAGATAGATTGGAATTCAAATGCCTCTGTATCAGCAGTACCTGTCATACCCGACAGTTTTTCATATAGACGGAAGTAGTTCTGGAAGGTGATTGATGCCAAGGTTTGGTTTTCGTTTTGGATCTTAACGCCTTCTTTGGCTTCTACTGCTTGATGCAAGCCTTCAGACCAACGACGACCAGGCATCGTACGGCCAGTATGCTCATCAACAATAATCACTTCATCATCTTTTACGATGTAATCGACGTCTTTTTCAAACAATACATGCGCGCGCAATGCCGCTGTCACATGGTGTAATAAGCTGATATTAGCGGGTGAATACAACGTATCCCCTTCTTCCATCATGCCCTTTTGGATCAGTAGCTCTTCCACAAACTCTTGACCGGTTTCCGTCATATGAACTTGTTTGGCTTTTTCATCAATAGTGTAGTGTTTGTCACCACGGTATTCTTCGGTATCTTCTTCGTCTTGACGCTCAAGAGAAGGGATAAGAAGGTTAATTTTGGTGTAAAGATCTGAGCTATCTTCAGCAGGGCCTGAGATGATAAGCGGTGTACGCGCTTCATCGATCAAGATTGAATCGACTTCATCGATCACGGCAAAGAAGCGTTCACGTTGCACACGGTCTTCCGGACGGAAAGCCATGTTGTCACGCAGATAATCAAAACCAAATTCGTTATTGGTTCCGTATAAAATATCGCATTGGTACGCCGCTTGTTTTTGTTGCGGCACCATATTAGGTACGTTGATACCAACGGTCATACCTAAAAATTCAAATAACGCACGGTTGGTTTCAGCATCACGCGCTGCTAAGTAATCATTGACGGTAACGATGTGAACACCTTTACCAGCTAAAGCATTAAGGTAGGCTGATAAGGTTGCGGTTAGGGTTTTACCTTCACCAGTACGCATCTCGGCAATTTTTCCGCCGTTTAATACCATGCCGCCAATAAGCTGCACGTCGAAGTGACGCATACCATAAATACGCTTTGAAGCTTCGCGCACAGTAGCAAACGCTTCCGGTAATAGCTGATCGATGGTCTCGCCATTTTGGTAGCGCTCACGGAATTCAACGGTTTTGTTTTGCAACTGCTCATCCGTCAAGGCATCAAAGTCAGGTTCAAAACTATTAATTTTATTTACGATTTTGTTTAGCTGTCGTAGAGTTCGATCATTACGACTACCAATGACACTGGTCAGTAACTTAGTTAACATTATTTATGAATCTCTCTTTCCGATCCTTGGGATCTCTGATTTCAGTCTCTTGCAGCCAATACTTCAACACTAAGAATACTGGTAAGGTTGTCTTATTATCATATGGTGCTGAAGTGCTGTATTTTCAAGGATAAATTTTAGTGGCTATATAGTATGGGATTCTGCCGCTATCTTCTATCTACAAACGCCTTTGTTTTAAGGGATTATCACTTTTTTTGATCACACATCGTTTTTTTTGAAATTCCTGACTTAAATTTATGCTCAATACGTTAAAATAAAGACTGTACCTGAGTCACATCAAGAGTTAACCCAGTATTATGCGTGACCATCGCCCAACATTGACCAAAGATTTATTCACTGATCCTCGTATGAATCAGTTTAATCAGCATGTCAGTGACATACTCGCCATCAATAAAACCTTGCAATCGATTTTAGCGCCCGCTTTTCGGCCTCATTGCCGTGCCGCCAATATCAAAAATAGTCAGTTATTAATCGAAGTGGCCAATGCCTCGCTGCAAATGAAATTAAATTATGACCGTATCCATATTCTGTCTCAATTGCGCGCCAATGGATTTTCTAAGTTAAGTGGGATTGAGTTTAAAGTGAATCCCGATCTGTATCGAGCCGAACCTATCAACGAAAAATCGGCACCTCCATACCAGCCAACAGGATTAAGTGAAAGTGCAGCGCAATCTATATTAATGATTGCCGATCTGGCATCCCCAAAATTAAAGCGCCAAATTGAACGATTAGCTAAGCTTGGTAAAAAATAGCCGAGAAGCTTGATGTTAAATAACAGGCGAAAAAAAACCAGACTTGAGGTCTGGTTTTTTAAATTCTTAAATTAACTTAATTGATTAAGCTAACGCGGCATTGGTGATGTCACCAAATGCAACGGGAGATCCAGCAGCTTCTTCAAATGTTGCCCATTCCCAAGCTTCTTGGTTTGCAAGTAATGCGCGTAACAACTGATTATTCAGTGCGTGGCCGGTTTTATAAGCGCGGAGCTCACCGACAATGCTGTGGCCTGACATGTATAAGTCGCCAATCGCATCCAATACTTTATGGGTCACAAACTCATTACTAAAACGTAAACCATCTTCATTCAAGATGCGGTATTCATCTAAAACAATAGCGCAATCAAAACTGCCGCCTAAGCATAAGTTTTGTGATTGAAGATATTCAATATCACGCATAAAACCAAAGGTTCGTGCGCGAGAAATATCTCGAATAAACGCTTGCGAAGAAAAATCAAACAACATGTGCTGCTCATCTGATTCAATCGCTGGGTGGTTAAATTCGATCTCAAAATCCATGCGGAAACCGTCATAAGGAACTAATTCTGCCCACTTATCACCGTCTTCTACGCGTACTGGTTTTTTAATACGAATAAAACGTTTGGCTGCATTTAGTGTTTCAATACCTGCTGATTGCAGCAAGTAAACAAACGGACTGGCACTACCATCCATAATTGGAATTTCAGGTGCGTCAACTTCAATAATGATGTTGTCGATACCCATACCAGACAATGCTGCATTTAAATGCTCAACCGTTGAGATGCGTATACCATCGTCATTAACTAAAGCGGTACATAACACAGTGTCACGTACTGAGTTAGGATCAGATGGAAAATCCACTGGTGGATTCATATCTGTACGACGATAGATAATACCGGTATTTGCTGGCGCTGGACGTAGATTAAGCGTAACTTTACGCCCAGAGTGGAGACCCACACCAGTCGTTTTAACTTCTTGTTTTAAAGTACGTTGTCTAATCATCTAATCTGCCTTTTTCATGCTACACAAATACCAGCCATAAGAATGACTGGTCAGATATGTTACCATATTTTCGATACGCATCAAGTTAATTGTTTGAATATCAATCAGCTTGATTGCGTAAAAATGCAGGAATATCTAGATAGCCACTGTCATTTTCATCTGGTTTTTTCGCTGTGTTTGTCTCTACACTCGACGAACTCGCTGGGCGACTTACTGGCGCTGAAGCCGTACGAACCATAGGTTCTGGTTTCTTTTCTTCTGGCGCTGGCGTTGTTGCTGCTGCTTGTGCCGGTTGCACATTCATGGCAGGTTGCTGTTGTACGCTACCGCCTTTGACTAAAGTGATCTCGGGTGGTTGAGATTTTCCAATGCCTGTCGCAACAACAGTAACACGGATTTCGTCAGTCATATCGGGATCAAGTGAAGTACCAATCACCACGGTTGCGTTATCAGATGCGAAAGCTTTTACTGTGTTACCCACAATTTCAAACTCTTCTAAACGCATATCGAAACCTGCGGTAATATTAACCAATACACCACGAGCACCCGCTAAGTCGATATCTTCTAATAATGGGCTAGAGATCGCCATTTCAGATGCTTCTTCAGCGCGGTCTTCGCCTTTCGCGTAACCACTACCCATCATCGCATGTCCCATTTCAGACATAACAGTACGAACATCGGCGAAATCGACGTTGATCATACCAGGGCGAGTAATCAGCTCGGCAATACCTTGAACCGCATTTTTCAATACATCGTTCGCTTTAGCAAAAGCTTCCAGCAAAGTGATACCACGACCGAGTACTTTCAGTAACTTTTCGTTTGGAATGGTAATTAATGAGTCAACGTGTTTAGACAGCTCTTCAATACCTTGATCAGCAAAAGCCATACGCTTCTTACCTTCAAAGCTAAATGGCTTAGTCACAACCGCAACCGTTAATATACCTAGTTCTTTCGCGATCTCAGCAATAACAGGAGCAGCACCAGTTCCTGTACCACCACCCATACCGGCAGCAATAAAGACCATATCCGCACCGGTTAATGAAGCTTTAATCGCTTCACGATCTTCTAATGCAGAATCACGCCCAACTTGTGGGTTAGCACCAGCCCCCAAACCTTTAGTGATATCACCACCGATTTGAATAACATTGCTAACACTGACTTTTCGTAGTGCTTGAGCATCGGTATTTACCGTAATGAATTCCACGCCTTCGATGGATTCACGGACCATATGCTCGACAGCGTTACCGCCGCCGCCACCTACTCCAACGACCTTAATTACTGCGTCATCAGACATTTCTACTGGTTCAAACATTGACATGTGTGCTCTCCGTCTCTCCCTGTTCGCCTCAGGTTAAAACTCTTTTTTTATCCAATTACGCAGCTTTTGAATGAGTTCAGCCAATGATGCACCGGAGCGTTGTTTCGGTGCAGACTGTTGATATTCATTCTCATCATAAAACTGGCTGTCTTTGGCGTAATGTAATAATCCAACCGCCGTTGAATGATGCGGCTCTTTAACATAGTCAGTTAACCCTCTGACCTCTAGGGGCTTACCAATTCTTACTTGGTTACGGAATACGCGCTCTGCGCACTCCACTAAACCTTCAATCTGTGAAGCGCCACCAGTTAATACTACACCAGCAGCTAAATGGTGCTTAAGACCATCTTCTCGTAATTTAGCTTGGGTCGAGTCAATGATTTGATTGGCCATACCCATTAATTCAGTATATCGGGGTTCTATCACTTCTGCCAAAGTTTGACGTTGCAAACTTCGCGAAGGACGACCACCAACGCTTGGAACGTTGACCGTATCGTCTTTGCTGACTAATTCACTCAATGCGCAACCGAATTTTATTTTGATTTCTTCCGCATCGCTGACCGGTGTACCAAAAGCAAAAGCAATATCACTGGTAACTGCATTACCTGCATAAGCAAAAACTTTAGTGTGACGCAGTGCACCACCGGTCCAGATAGAGACTTCCATAGTACCCGCACCGATATCGATCACGCAAACACCAAGTTCTCTTTCGTCATCGGTGATCACAGCATTACTGGATGCTAGGCCAGAATAAATCAATTGTTCGACTTTTAAATTGCAGCGTTCAACCGCTTTAACGATATTTCGAGCCATATCATTATGACATGATATCAAATGAACGCTGGCTTCCATACGAACACCAGACAAACCAAGTGGATTTTTAATGTCTTTTTGGTAATCAATGGTAAACTCTTGTGGGATCACATGCAAAATACGTTGTTCTTCACCGATTTTAATCGATTTAGCGGTATGAATAACGCGATCTATGTCTTCTTGTACCACTTCTTCATCAGAAATTGCGCCCATGCCTTTTTCTATTCGGCTGGCAATGTGTCGCCCAGACAATGAAAGATAAACATTGCTAATTTGGCATTCCGCCATTAATTCGGCTTGATTGATCGCGCGTTCAATCGATTTAACCACAGATTCAAGGTCATTAACGCCCCCTTTATCCATGCCGCTCGACAGACCTTCACCCGAGCCAATAATATTAATTTGCCCGTCTGGTAGAACTTCGCCTACCAATGCCACGATATTTGAAGTGCCTACATCAAGACCAACGACAATATTTCCTTCTGACGCCTTCATTATTTATTACTCTCTTGTGCTGAATCATCATCTGAAATCCACCCAACGGCGGCACCAGTGTCGTATCGGAGATCGATGTAACTGACTTGATCAGCTTTGTCGCCTAAACGGCGGTATAATTGCACAAAGCGATGTAAGCGGTTATCACGAGCATCTTTGCCTAACTCTAATCGAATTCCATTATCTAAAATCATTTGCCATGCACGTCGGTCATTTAATACTACCGAAGTAATATTAAGCCCTAACGGTTTTAGCAATTTATTACTTTGTTTCCAAACCGATAATACTTTTTCGCTTTCTTCATCAGGACCATACAGATTAACGATATTTCCTTCAATATCTGCCGGTGTACCATTAAATACATGGCCTTCATCATTGAGTAATGAATTCCCATTCCATATGGCTTGAGCCTGGTATTCCACAATATAAACTTTAACCAAATCGGGCCATTGTTTACGAATCGAAACTTGTTTAACCCAAGGAATGGTTTTGACAGCAGCTTGTAGGGTATCAACATCTTGCGTCATAAATGTTCCCATATGAGGGATTTGAGATAACGCTTGTTGCACTTCACTGGGTTTAACGTGAGTTAATTTCCCTTCGACCATCACTTGAGATAATGGTAATCGCTCAGCATCAGTCATCCAACTGACAGTGGAATAGAGAACCGCAATAATAGACACCACCACCAACAATAAAAACACACCACCAAAGAAATGATCTTTAGTGGAAGTTGATGGGGTTGGTGGATTATCAAAATCCTCGACAGTCATGTTCACCATGCGCCGTAAAGCTTTATATTATTAATGCAAAACCTATCAATATTAATGCAACATTTATCAATTGAATGCTTATTGGTCATCATTGCCATTTAAAAAGCCTACTAGTCAGCGATTATACTGACCAATAGCTATTCGTCCACTACAACAATACAGTATTTTACGCACTCTTTACTTTCATTTTAGCAATATTCAACTTCAAGTCGGCTAATTTCTTGGCAACTTTACCCACATCACCGGCCCCTTGCGTAAGCACTAAGTCATTATCTTCAATTAAATTAGCTAATACTGACGGTAGAGTATCCACTTCAGATACAAAGATAGGATCAATTTTACCACGACTGCGAATGGTGCGACATAATGCACGACCATCTGCGCCTGCAATTGGTTTTTCACCAGCAGAATAAACGTCGAGCATAATGAGCACATCGACTTTTTCCAATACATTAGCAAAATCATCGTATAAATCACGGGTACGGCTATAACGATGCGGTTGGAAAATCATAACTAAACGTTTATCTTCCCAACCAGAGCGAGCCGCTTGAATGGTCACATCTACTTCACTTGGGTGATGACCATAATCATCAACTAACATAGCCTGACCATTACCGGTATCAAATTCGCCTAAATGATCAAAACGACGACCAGTCCCTTCTGTACTCACCAATGCGCGAACAATCGCTTCGTCACTGATTTCATCTTCAGTAGCAACCGCAATAGCCGCAGAAGCATTCAAGGCATTATGTTTACCTGGAATATTTAACGTAATATCTAGATCTTTACGACCTTGACGCAACACGGTAAATGTACCTTGTTGACCATTTTGACGATAATTGGTTAAGCGAACATCCGCATCTTCAGAGAAACCATAAGTGATCACTTGACGGCTAATACGCGGAATAAGTTCACGTACCACAGGATCGTCAATACACACTATCGCTTGGCCATAAAATGGCAGATTATGTAGAAAATCGATAAAGGTTTGCTTGAGCGTTTCAAAGTCACCGCCATAGGTTTCCATATGATCGGCTTCAATATTAGTAACGATACTCACCATCGGCTGCAAGTGTAGGAATGATGCATCACTTTCATCGGCTTCGGCAATCAAGTAACGGCTTGAACCTAAACGCGCATTAGTACCCGCGCTTTTCACCAAACCACCATTAACAAAAGTTGGATCGAGACCTGCTTCAAAATAAATCTGCGTTACTAAAGCGGTAGTGGTGGTTTTGCCATGGGTGCCAGACACCGCAATACCATGACGAAAACGCATCAGCTCCGCCAGCATTTCGGCGCGGCGCACCACTGGAATTCGCATTTCTTTAGCAGCAACTAATTCTGGATTCTCGGTTGAAATCGCAGTTGAGACCACTACCACACTGGCATGCTCAATATTACTGGCTTGATGACCAAAATAAATGGTGGCACCTTTTTCAGTTAAGCGCTGCGTGACTGGATTTTCGCCCAGATCTGAACCACTAATGTCGTAACCTTCGTTAAGTAATACTTCGGCAATACCACTCATACCAGCACCACCGATACCAACAAAGTGAATGCATTTTACTCGGCGCATTTCTGGCACCATGGCACGTAGTTCAGATAAATTTGTATTTTGTTTGGTTAACATGGCTTTAATCTCAATCTTTGCATACCGCGATAATGGCGGCAGCAACACGGGTATCGGCATCAAGGATCGCCGCTTGGCGGGCTTTTTGTGCCATGGTAAGTAACTGAGTCCGATCCAGTTGTTTTAATTGTTGTGCTAAGCCTTGTTCCGTAAGCTCAGGTTGTTCAATCATTAATGCTGCGCCACATTGTACTAGGTGATCAGCATTGAGTGCTTGTTGGCGGTCTTTATGCATAAAGGGAATAAAAATAGCCCCAACACCAGCAGCGGAAACCTCTGAAACGGTGAGAGCACCAGAGCGACACACTAACACATCCGCCCAACCATAAGCTTGCGCCACATCATCGATAAACTCGCTGACTTGATAGTCTTGTACTTGATTATCTTGATACAGAACTTCGACCATCTGTTGTTGGCCTTTGCCCGCTTGATGGCGAATAGTATAACCTTCACCAAGTGCTTTCATCACTGGTGGCAAGGTGGTATTTAAAATACGCGCCCCTTGGCTCCCTCCCATCACTAGAATGCGAATAGGACCCGTTCGTTCAGAAAAGCGGTCTTCAGGCGCAGATAAAGCAACCACATCTTGGCGTACCGGATTACCGACTACTTCGGCCTCAGGAAAGGCTCCAGGAAATGCTTGCATCACACGTTTGGCCAGTTTCGATAACCACTGGTTCGTCAGCCCTGCCACCGCGTTTTGTTCATGCAGCACCACAGGAATACCTGACATCCAAGCCGCAACACCGCCAGGACCACTCACATAGCCACCCATGCCAAGAACCACATCAGGTTGCCATGCTTTAATATGTTTACGCGCTTGGAAAATAGCATTGACAATTTGAAAAGGCGCTTTAATCAATTTAGCGACGCCTTGTCCACGTAAGCCTTTGACTTTTATAAAATCAATTTCAATACCATGTTGCGGAACTAAATCGGCTTCCATACGATCGGGAGTGCCTAACCAGCGAATTTCCCAACCTTGGCTTTGTAATTGTTTCGCCACTGCCAGCCCTGGGAATACATGCCCTCCAGTGCCACCAGCCATGACTAATAAGCGTTTATTCTTCTTCATGGTTATCAGATTCTTGTTGGTTATTCTTCGAAGATGGCATTTTTTTTGCCGGTTTATCACCACGTTGCAACGCCGCCACACGGCATTCGTAATCAATTCGCAGTAATAATGCTACCGCAACCGACATAATAATTAAACTGGAGCCACCATAACTGATCAAAGGTAAGGTTAAGCCTTTGGTTGGAACAATACCTGCCGCAGCACCAACATTAACCAAAGTTTGAAAGGCGAACCAAATACTAATACTCACCGCTAGGAATCCGCCAAAAATTTCGCCCGATTCTAATGCTTTACGTCCAATGTTTAACGCTTTATAGACTAGAGCAAAAATCATCAGCAACACACACACCACGCCAATAAAACCAAGCTCTTCACCAATAACGGCAAACACAAAATCGGTATGCGCTTCAGGTAGGTACTCTAACTTTTGAATTGAGTTACCCAAACCTTGACCAAACCAATCACCACGACCAAACGCCATTAATGATTGAGTGAGCTGATAACCATTACCAAACGGATCGGCAAATGGATGCCAAAACGAAGTCATGCGTCGCATACGGTAAGGCTCACTGATGATCAAACCAGCGACTGCAATAATGCCAGCCACCAATAGTGACAAAAATTGAGTTAACTTGGCGCCAGCTATAAATAACATCGCGAACAAGGTGACCAGCATGACCACCACCGTTCCTAAATCCGGTTGCAGCAATAATAAAAAGGCCAAACAGACAAACACGATCAGTGGCTTAATAAAACCACCAAAGAAGGAATCGCGTACTTCATCATTTTTACGTACTAAATAACCTGACATGAAAATAAACAACGACAGTTTGGCCACTTCGGCCGGCTGTAGATTAAATAGTCCTAATGGGATCCAGCGAGAGGCGCCGTTTACCGAGTGTCCAGCAACTAAAACAATTAATAATAAAAACATCGCTATTAGCAACAAATGCACACTGTGTCTCATCCAGCGAGCCAGAGGGATCTGTATCACCACAAAAGCAGCAATCAAAGATAAGCACAAAAAGATCGCGTGACGCACCATAAAATGAAATGGAGCACCTGTTAGACGAGTACTGATCGGAAACGATGCCGAAGTCACCATCACTAAGCCAGTTAGCATTAAACCAAATGCCAACCAAACAATTTGTCGATCGTAAAGAACAGGTTGAGAAGGCTTACTAACCCAGCCTTTAACACCTTTACTTAAATTATGTACTTTGGTTTTAACCACAATGAGCCTTTGGAAAAATCGCTATAGGTTAACGCCATCAGCATTAACCAGAATCAAAATCAAAGCTTCGCGTAGTGCAAAGCTAACTGAGTAAAGGCATCGCCACGCGCCATAAAATTACGGTATTGATCAAAACTGGCACAAGCCGGAGATAACATAACCGCATCACCCGACTTTAAACTTGGCGCTATCGCCGCGATGGCTTGATCAATATTATCCCAGCGCAGAGCTGAAGGGTGAAGGGGCATAAACTGATCGCCATCTTGTCCAAAACAATGCAATTGAACATTAAGAGTCGCTAATACTGGCGCAAGGTCGGAGAAATCCGCCCCTTTTCCCACACCACCCACTAATAGATGTAAACAGCCATCAAGCTGTAAGCCAGACAAAGCGGCAAGCGTACTGGCAACATTAGTGGCTTTAGAATCATTGATCCATTTCACTCCGCCATTATCGGCAACTAACTGGCATCGATGTGTTAGCCCTGCGTAAGCTTTTAACGCGGAAAATGTATCTTTTAATGTCACACCAACACAATCGAGCAACGCCAGTGCCACTAACGCATTACTGAGATTATGCCGACCGACTAAACTGAGTTCATCAACCGCCAATAATGCTTGGCCATTTTTAGCCAGAAATTCACAACTCTTTTCTTTTGATGAATCAATCATTTGGATTAAACCAAATTCAACATCATCAAAACCAAAGCTAATAGTGTCGATGTTTGGATTGACTGCGGATTCGGGATAAGTGGCTTTATCATCTCGATTCACAATCGCAGTTTGAGCATGCTTAAAAATACGTTGTTTGGCTAAGCCATAATCTGTCATGCCACCAGGATAGCGATCCATGTGATCTTCAGACAAGTTCAAATACGCTGCCGCTACTAACTCAAGGCTAGAGGTGGTTTCTAATTGAAAACTCGACAATTCGAGTACATACAGCTCGCAGTCTTGTTGCAACAGCTCTAATGCTGGCACGCCAATATTACCGCCCACACCGACATTGATACCGGCCGCTTTGGCTAATACACCGGTTAAATCGGTCACCGTGCTTTTACCATTGGAACCTGTGATCGCCACCACTGGCGCATTCACCGCCCAAGCAAATAGCTCAATATCACCTACCACCGGAATATCTTTGGCTAGCGCCGCTTGAATTTCAGCTGTGGCTAATGCGATACCAGGGTTAGTCACAATCAAATCAGCCTCAAGCAACCATTGTGGTTGCCAACTGCCAATATGAGTTGCAATCGAATCATCAAGCTCGTCTAAACCAGGAGGCGTAGTACGGGTATCAATCACTTTTATGGTGAGATTGTAAGGGAGTGCTTGTAGATGCTTAACCACCGATAAACCAGTGATACCAAGGCCAACCACAACCACTTGTTGTATACCTTGCCAGTGTGATGCTTGAGCATTCGACATCGCGCTTAATCCCTTAACTTAAAGTAATATAAAAATGATATTAACGAATTTTTAATGTCGCTAAACCAATCAATACCAAGATCATTGAGATGATCCAAAAACGCACGATAACACGCGGCTCTGGCCAACCTTTTAATTCGTAGTGGTGATGGATCGGAGCCATACGGAAAATGCGTTGACCACGTAATTTATACGAACCCACTTGCAAAATAACCGACAAGGTTTCCATTACAAATACCCCGCCCATGATCACCAAGACAAATTCTTGACGAACCAAAACCGCAATCGTACCTAATGCGCCGCCTAATGCTAACGAACCAACATCGCCCATAAAGACTTGCGCAGGGTAAGTGTTAAACCATAAGAAACCTAAGCCCGCACCAACAATCGCAGTACACACCACCACGAGTTCACTGGCATGAGGAATATAAGGAATATGTAAATATTCAGAAAAGTTTACATTACCGGTCGCCCATGCAATAACCGCAAAGCCAGCCGCAACAAATACGGTTGGCATGATCGCAAGGCCATCTAAACCATCGGTTAAGTTCACCGCATTACTGGTTCCAACAATAACAAAATAGGTTAATACGATATACATTAAGCCAAGTTGTGGCATAACATCTTTAAAGAAAGGCACAACCAACAATGTCGCAGAGGTATCTTTACCAATGGCGTATAAAGCAAAGGCAACCCCAAGCGCGATCACTGACTGCCAAAAATATTTCCAACGGGCAATCAAACCATCAGTATTTTTATGTACTACTTTGCGATAATCATCAACAAAACCCACAATGCCATAACCAATCAACACAGCTAAAACCGCCCACACATAAGGGTTAGACAAGTCTGCCCATAATAATACCGTGATTGAAATGGATGCTAAGATCATCACCCCGCCCATGGTTGGGGTGCCGCGCTTACTAAAGTGAGATTCTGGCCCGTCGTTACGCACCACTTGGCCAATCTGTAAAAGTTGTAAACGTCGGATAAGTTTAGGTCCCATCCATAGCGATAACACTAAGGCGGTAATAATGCTTAAAATTGCGCGAAATGAAAGATATTCAAATAAGCGAAAAAAAGAATAATATGGCTGCAATAACTCTGATAGCCAAATGATCATGCGTAGTTCTCCTTTAAAGCAGCGACAACCAAACTCATTTGAGAGCTATGTGCTCCCTTGATCAGTAAAGTATGTTTAGATTCTGCTTGTTCCTCTATTGATAGAGGGTTAGTTAATGGTTGTGTTGCTGCTGTTTGAATATCGCGTTTTTGAATATCCGTGTTTAAATGCTTAATAATAAACTCAATCATAGCGGTATGTGAGGTAAAATGCCGACTACAAGTGTGCTCATTATGACAAACTTGGCTAATTATCGCGGTATCCTCTCCAAAAGTAAGGACATAGTCAAAATTAAATTGCGCCGCATGCTCGCCGACTTGACGATGCAGTGCAACACTTTCTTGCCCTAATTCCGCCATAAAACCCAAGATCAACCAGCGCTTACCAGAATAATTAGCCAGTAAGTCCACCGCCGCATTCATGGCTGGAACGCTGGCATTGTAGCTATCATCGATTAAGCGGATGTTATCAGTCAGTTCAATCGCTTCCACTCGTCCTGATACATTGGTTGAAGTTTGCAGACCCTGAACAATCTCATCTAAGCTCGCGCCAACTTGGGTCGCCATCGCTGCTGCGGCTAAGCCATTGGCAACATTATGCTGACCAATCATAGGTAATAAAACCTTGGCACGACCTTGTGGAGACACTAAAGTAAAGCTTGCTTGACCATTGTCTTGCATCTGAATATCTTGGGCAAAAAAGTCAGCTTGTGGTTTTTTTTCAGAAAAAGTCACTACGTTTTTATCGCTCAGCGTGGCTTGCCAATGTTCTAAACCATTGCTGTCGAGATTAATAATCGCAGTACCACCAGATGGCAAACCTTGGAAAATTTCACCTTTGGCTTTTGCAACCCCATCTATCGAGCCAAAGCCCTCCAAATGCGCCGCCGCAACATTATTGACTAACGCCACACTCGGTTTCACTAATTGGGTGGTGTAAGCAATTTCACCTAAATGATTCGCACCGAGCTCAATCACGGCATAATCGTCATTGGTTTGACTGCGTAATAAGGTTAATGGCACCCCAATTTCATTATTAAAATTACCATTGGTGGCCAGTACTTGCCCTTTTTGCTTTAAAATCGCCGCTAACATTTCTTTAACCGTGGTTTTACCGCAACTGCCAGTTAATGCCAGTGTTTGAGCGTGAGATTGCTGCTGCATCCAAGCGCCCAGTAAGCCCAGTGCGATTTGAGTATCTTCTACCACCACTTGTGCAATTGGCAGATCTAATGACTTTGAAGCCAATAGTCCAGCGGCTTGATTATCCAACGCTTGCTGACAGAAATCGTGTGCATCAAAACGCTCACCAATTAATGCCACAAATAAAGCACCAGCTTCCACCTGACGAGTATCGGTGGTGACAGAGGTAATTTGAATGCTCGCACTCGTTTGAGCATCATGCCCGACTAAGCGACCGCCAGTAATGTCTGCTAATTGTTGCAGAGAAAATGAAATCATAATGTCAGTCCTAATAACGCGCAGGCGGTTTCTCGGTCAGAATAATGAATGGTGTTATCACCAATGATTTGATAATCCTCATGCCCCTTGCCCGCCACTAAAATAATATCGCTATCACTTGCGTGTTGCAGCGCATATTCACACGCCTCAAAACGAGAATGGATAATGTTAATTACTTTAGGGTTAAGCGCACCTTGTAGCATATCAGCCACAATAAGGCTTGGGGCTTCGCTGCGAGGGTTATCATCGGTAATAATCGAATGATCTGCTAAACGCTCAGCGATTTCAGTCATCATCGGGCGCTTGCCAGTATCACGATCGCCACCACAACCAAAAATACACCACAACTTACCAGTGCAATGTACTCGTAATGCCATTAAGGCTTTTTCAAGTGCATCCGGTGTATGAGCGTAATCAATCACGATTTTCGCTTTCGGTTTGCTCGGTGATACCGCTTGATCATGAGCGTCAGGCTGAGCTTGAAATAACTCCATTCGTCCCACTACAGGCACTAATCTTTCGGCAACTGAAACCAATTGATTAAGTTCAAAACCTAAGCTTAATAAAGTTGCCAATGCCACCATCACGTTGTTGGCATTAAAATCGCCAATCAAAGGGGTGTCGAGTTGCGCCTTACCCCAATGTCCATCGAGTTCGATATGAATACCGCGCTCAGAATAAGTTACACTATTGGCCCAAAGCGCACGATGAGATGTTTGTAGTTGCTCGATTGGTAATAAAGAAACCGCTACCGCATTGGGCAGTTGAGCCAACCATTGCTGGCCGACACTGTCATCGGCATTAATAATTTGATGTTGACAATCATGGCGGTCAAATAATTGAAATTTCGCACGCGCATATTCTTGCATGCTGCCATGGTAATCTAAGTGATCACGACTTAAATTGGTAAACACACCCGCCGCAAAGTTCAGTGCTTTGACTCGCCCTTGCACTAAGCCGTGCGATGACACTTCAAGTGCCGCGTAGTCTGCGCCTTGTTGTTGGAATTGTGCCAACATTTGTTGAATTTCAATCGCGTTGCCAGTGGTATTGATCGCCGGTTGTAAATCATTTAAAAAACCATTACCAGTAGTGCCCATCACCGCCGCTTTTTTCCCAATTAAATCAACCCACTGGGCAATCAATTGAGAAATGGTGGTTTTGCCATTAGTACCGGTAATGCCGATCAATTGCATTGGCGCGTATTGATAAATTTGCGCCGCCAGAGCCGATAAACACTGACCAATATTGTCGAGGTAAATAACCGGAACTGTTTGTCGAAACTCAACCGTCGCATCAGGATATTGCTCGCTCGCATCGGCAATCACCGCCGCGCAGCCTAGTTCGATCGCTTTATCAATAAATCGACGTCCATCAACCGCATGGCCTTTGATCGCCACAAACACATCGCCATTAGTTACTTTTCGACTGTCTAATTGCAGTTGAGTTACCGCGACATCTTGCTCTGCGCTAAGTTCTAATTGCGCCCACGGTGCTAATAATGAGGTTAAAGTATGCGGCATGGTTATTCTCCTACCTCAGATTCGGGTGTAGCATCGGGGGTAACATTTAAGATCTGCAATGCGCCTTTCATAATTTCAGAGAATACAGGGCCGGCTACCGAACCGCCGTAGAATTGATCGCCTTGCGGTTCATTCACCACCACCACTAACGCCAAGCGTGGATTACTGATTGGGGCAATACCGGCGGTAAGCGCAACATATTGATCGCTATAACCACCTGCTTTCGCTTTACGAGAAGTACCAGTTTTAGCGCCCACACGATAACCTGGCACTTTGGCTTCAACTGCCGTACCGCCTTTATGCGTTACTTGCTCAAGCATATTGATCACGCGACGAGCCGCATCAGCATCGGCAGCGCGGAAAGATTTACCCGAACGATGACCGTCTTTTAAAATGTGCAATGGCATGTTGATACCCATATTGCCTAATGTGGCATAAGCATGCGCCAATTGCAGTGGCGTTACCGAGATACCATAACCAAACGCCAATGTGGCTTCTTCAAATGGTGACCAACGACGACGATCAGGGAAGATACCGGTCACTTCACCCGGCAATTGGGTGCCCGAAATATTACCAAAACCAACACCGCTATACATGCTGAGGACATCCCGTACATCCATGCGCAGCGCGATGGTCGCGATCCCGACGTTACTGGATTTTTTCAAAATAGTGGTGAGTGAGGCTTTACCGGCTTTTTCAGAATCTCGGACTCGGCTGCCACCAACTCGCATAATGCCATTACCAGTATCGATAATAGTATTTTTGTCGATAATGCCTTTATCCAAACCGGCCAGCATCACAAAAGGTTTCATGGTTGAGCCCGGTTCAATTGAATCGGTAATGGCGCGGTTTCTCATCCGAAAGCTTTGCAGTTGTTCTTTATTATTAGGGTTATAAGACGGTGCATTGACCATAGCAAGAATGTCGCCATTTTTGACATCGACTAATACCGCAGTTCCCGAAGTAGCACGGAAATCGGCTACTGCTTGTTTAATGGCGCGGTAAGCGATCGCTTGAACACGCTGATCTATCGTCAGTTGCAGCGGTTTACCCGGCTTTTGAGTTTGCAGTGAGATGTTTTCGACGACCCGACCAAAGCGGTCTTTACGAATAGTTCTTTTACCCGCTTCTCCAGTTAACCAATTATCATAACTTTTCTCTAAGCCTTCAAGACCGTGACCATCAATGCCAGTGACACCGATTATGTGTGCACTTACTTCGCCTGATGGGTAGAAACGGCGAGACTCATCTTTAAGCCCAATCCCCGGCAATTTTAGTTCACGCACATATTTAGACATCGCAGGGCTAACTTGGCGCTGTAAATAAATAAAGCGGCGGCGTTTGTTTTTTTCAATTTTGGCCACTAAACCTTTTTGATCTAGCCCTAAAACATTGGCTAACGCATACCAACGTTGTATTTCATCCAATCCATGCTCTTTAAAGATAGTGTAAGGATCTGCCCATACCGCTTGCACCGGAACACTTACCGCCAGCTGCTCACCATTGCGATCGGACACAATACCACGCGCAGTCGGGATCGCCTTAACTCGCACTGAGCGCATATTGGCCTGTTCAATTAATTGATCGGGTTGAATAACTTGAATATAAGCGGTACGGCCAATTAAAGTCAGTAGCGCTAAAACCACAAAACCCAGCACTAGGTTATAGCGCCAGGTAATCAGGATTGGAGTGTTTTTCTTCACAACACGTTTAGGTTGTTTTTTTTTCACTTTTTTGTTGGTTGGCTTTTTCATTTCAGGTTCACAATCACTTCTTTATCTGAATCCGGTCGTTTCATATCAAGATCTTTGATTGCGATCCGTTGAACTCGAGTATGCTCGGCAAGGGCGTTTTCTTCTAAGATCAGATTTCGCCATTGGCTGTCTAGTTTTTCTCGACTTTCGAGTAGGTTATCCCGTTGCGTAATTTGGCCTCGGGTTTGATAAGTAGTCAACACCACCCCAATTGACGTGGCAAAAATCAGCACCAACAACAATAATGGCAACTTACCGATCGACGATAAGTCATTCCATATTGCTCGAGGTAAACTAGGCGGAGTCTGAATAGTCATGTTTAATCTGTGCTGTCAGTGGCGGGTTTATCGAGCTTTTCAGCAATACGAAGCACTGAGCTGCGCGAGCGAGTATTCACATCGACTTCTGATTGAGTCGGTTTAATCGCTTTGCCTACGGTTTTCATATTGGCTGAGCCCAACAATTTAATTTGGTCTTCGGTCAGTGGTAGGCCATGCGGCACTTGTGGACCACGACTCTCACGGCGCATAAAGTGTTTTACCATGCGATCTTCTAACGAGTGAAAGCTGATCACCGATAAACGACCTTCTGGCGCTAGGATGGCCATCGCGCCTTTTAAGGCAAAATCAATTTCATCTAACTCACTATTAATAAAAATACGAATGGCTTGGAAACTGCGAGTGGCAGGGTGTTTCTTCTCTTTAAAATTCTTAGGCGCAACATCTGATATCAACTTAGCCAGTTGCCCAGTACGAGTTAATGGCGCTTTATCGGTATTTTCACGACATTCTTGTTGATAGGCCACAATCCCTTTAGCAATGCGACGCGCGTGTTTTTCTTCACCAAATTCACGAAGTACCCAAGTAATATCATCCAGATCGGCATCCGCTAACCATTGCGCAGCCGATTGTCCAGAGGTTGGATCCATACGCATATCAAGTGGGCCGTCTTTCATAAAGCTGAAACCGCGATCGGCATCATCAAGTTGCGGTGAAGACACACCAAGATCAAATAGCACACCATCAACCTTGCCGACTAAGTCATATTGCTCGGCGTAGCTTTCAATACCAGAAAATGGCCCATGCACAATGGTAAAACGAGGATCATCAATTTTGGCGGCTTCTGCAATCGCTTGTGGGTCGCGATCGATACTGTATAAGCGGCCGTTTTCACCCAAACGAGCTAAAATATTGCGGGTATGACCACCACGACCAAACGTACCATCAATGTAAATCCCATCTGGTTTAATGTTTAACCCATCGATGGATTCATTTAAAAGTACAGAAACGTGTTGAAAGGTATCGGTCATAGCAGTAATTAACTCAATTAATGATTAGTTGACTAGGATATTCATGTCACGCACTCAACGCAAGAAAAGAGCGGAGATATGACATGATTTACGCTAAGTTTATGTCAAATTAAATCAATTTGGTTAAACACAGGTAAAAACTGCCATTATTTTGGATGCAATATTTCAATCAGGTAGAAAAGCCATTATATGACTTAGAAACTTAATTCAATTTAAGGTAAATGAACTTAATCAACAAAGCTGCGACTGCAATTTCGCAGGCTATATACCCAAAGTAATTGAAGTTGCAGTGAGGCGGCAAGCAAACGAAGCCCCATGAGCTTAGCTTGCCTAAGTGATTGGGGTGACTTTGCGCAGCCAACAAAGCTGCAGCTTCAAGTAAGACGGCTATAGATAAAGAAAAACCCACCGCAGAGAGACTGCGGTGGGTTATCAATGAGTGGAGTTGACATCATAAGCCGGGTTCTGTTCCGCTTCCCTTCCTAAAAAGAAAAACGGTGATAGCCATTCGTCTAGGCCAGCAATCGCTCACTGGCTCGAGCAACCTACCCGCCCCCTTACGCGAGCAGCGCAATGTGAGGGCCTATTTGGTCTTGCTTCAGGTGGAGTTTACCCTGCTACGAACTGTTGCCAGACGCACGGTGCGCTCTTACCGCACCCTTTCACCCTTACCTGTGCTTATCTTCTCCCCGAAAGGATCGGAATTAAGCCATCGGCGGTCTTCTCTCTGCTGCACTTGTCGTGAGCTCACGCTCCCCAGGCGTTACCTGGCACCTTGCTCTATGAAGCCCGGACTTTCCTCCCCTCCGACAGTCTCCCTTGGTATTGCTACCAAAAAGGACATCAACGAAGCAGCGACTATCCAGTCAACTCCGCGGCGAATTATACGCAAACCACCTTGGAAGACAAGGCATTCCAGTATATTCTCATTACTATAATTTATTCTAGGTTCTCAAGCCCCCATTTATATAGAGCATTCTTCTTGAGATTATGGATTTCGGCCACTAATGCTGCTGCTTTTTTAAGCGGCAACTCTTTAACTAAAATGGTTAAAGTTCTTAATGCATCATCGGGGATCGCATCTTCTTGCTTCTCTTCACGGTAACCGTGAATAAGCAATACCATTTCGCCGCGCTTACGATTTGAGTCTTGCTCTATCCAGTCAATTAGCTCACCTAATGGCGCGCCATGAATAGTTTCAAAAGTCTTTGTTAACTCACGCGCAAGCACAACTTCACGCTCTGGACCTAAAATTTCGAGCATATCGGCCAAAGAATCGGTAATGCGATGTGGCGATTCATAGAAAATACAGGTACGTTCTGCTTTAATGATTTCTAATAATTTATCTTTTCGCCCTTTGCTTTTCGCTGGGAAAAAGCCTTCAAAACTAAAGCGATCAGACGGTAAACCCGAAGCACTTAACGCCGTGATCACTGCGCATGCGCCCGGTAATGGCACAACTTTAACCCCAGCTTGACGACATTTTGTCACTAAGTGATACCCTGGATCGCTGATCAAAGGGGTTCCCGCATCGGACACTAATGCGATAGAATCACCGGCGAGGACTTTTTCAACTAAAACTTGCGCTTTTTGCTGTTCGTTATGATCATGTAAAGCATAAGTTTTGGTTGCTATGCCAAAATGCGATAACAATCGACCTGTATGTCTTGTATCTTCTGCTGCAATCAGGTCAACTTGGTGTAAAATCTCTAATGACCGTTGGGTAATATCGCCAAGATTACCAATTGGCGTTGGGACAATGTATAAGGCAGGATGCTCTAAAAGAGCGGTTTTGTTATCTATCATTTGTTTACCATCACTTGAGCGATTAATATAGAGACTATCTTTCACATGACTATCTTACAAACTAAGAATAAGAACGCATGAAAATTATGAATCACAAGAGCTTCAGTGTATCACGCTTATTTACTTCAATTGTATTGATGTTCATTCTAGCGGCATGTTCTTCCAACCCGAACGAGGGAAAGGTTGATATCACCACAGCCCCAAGTCAGAGTTCAAAAGCCTACTTAACTCAAGCTCAATCGCTTGAAGTGGCGCAGCAAACCGACTGGTTGATCATGGCCTTAAAAGCCGATGTGGTTGAACAAAACTACGACGCAGGTAAAGCCTTGGTAACTCGTTTAGGCAAACTGCCATTAAATGAAAGCCAACAAGCAGAATGGCAAATCGCCCGCGCACAAATGTTAGCGACCACCGATAGCTCTGATGCCGCATTGAAAATTTTAAATTTCAAACCACAGTGGAAACTGGCCGATAATCAATGGGCTCGCTACCATACTTTGCGTGCACAATGGCTTGAAGATGGCAAAGACTTCTTTAATGCCGATCGTGAATTAATTGCATTAAAAGCCTCTCAATCAATCGCCAGTCAAGCACCAGCTGATATCACTGCTATTAATCAACGTATTTGGGCCAACTTAAATCAATATTCTGCTGAAGAAATTGTGCAACTTAACGCGCAAGATAACGAAGTTGAATTGCAAGGTTGGTTGTATGTTGCGGTTGAAATGAAAACCAAAATACACGATCCAATGAAACTGCAGAGTGACCTACAACAGTGGTTTGATGCCAACCCAAGCCAGGCAATTGTGTTAGATACGCCAGCTGATGTTCAAGCGATCCTTGATCTGAGTATTGTCGCGCCTAAAAATGTAGCACTATTACTACCATTAGGCGGAAAATATGAAAAGTCCGCTAAGCTTATTCGTGACGGTTTTATTCATGCGATGACGGATGATAGCAGCCGTGATCCTGCGTTTACTATGACGGTATATGATACGTCAAACACCGATATGGCGGCAATTTATCAACAAATGCAAACCGATAAAATTGATTTCATTGTCGGCCCATTAATTAAAGATAATGTTGAAAAACTACAAGATATCGATGATGGTGCGATTCCAATGCTGGCGCTTAACTTCCCTGATCAAGCGGAAGAAGGTATGCAAGTTTGTTACCTAACCTTATCGCCTGAACAAGAAGCTGCACAGGCAGCAAAACACTTATTTGAAAATGGTTTTAAATACCCATTAGTCCTTGCTCCGAAAGGAACATTAGGAACTCGTATCACCGATGCCTTTAATACCGCATGGGCGAAATACAGCAATACTCCAACCGCCACTCAAGCTTTTGGTGACCGCGCTGAATTACAAGCCAATGTTAATAAAGCGTTTGGTTTAACTGAAAGCCAAGTGCGTATCAATCAAATCAAACAAATTGCTTATATGGACCTAGAGACGGAAGCTCGCAGCCGTCGTGATATCGACTCGGTTTACATTGCCGCGTCTCGTTCACAGTTAACGCTAATCAAACCATTTATTGAAGTGGCGATTAACCCCGATGCTAAACCGCCTAAATTGTTCTCCAATTCATTGAGCAACAACGGTAAAGTGCGTCAATATCAAGATGTTTCTGGTATTGTTTACAGTGATATTCCAATGTTAATTAACAAAGACGATGCGGCCGCCAAACAATATGACCAATTATGGCCAAACAGCAGTAACACTGAAAAACGTTTGCATGCATTAGGCATGGATTCTTATAGCTTAATCAACGCTCTACCTACCATGAAAGTGGTTCCAGGTTACCAAGCTAACGGTGAAACGGGCAAATTGAGCATTGATAGCAACTGTGTGGTGCAACGTGAATTAAGCTGGTCTGAGCATGAAGCTTTTCAGTCAAAGCAAGACAACGACGACCAACAATAAGCGAGCCATTGGCTCACAATACGAAACCTTGGCGAAACAATATTTAACTCGCCAAGGTTATCGATTTATTGCTGCCAACTTCAACACTCGATTGGGCGAAATTGATCTCATCATGCAAGATGGTGATACTTTCGTGTTTATTGAAGTCAAATATCGCAAACACAGTCATTATGGTCACGCCGCTGAAATGGTGACCTATGCCAAAAGCCAAAAGCTGATCAAGACCGCCATAATTTGGTTAAAGCAACAACGTCTGTCAGCCGAAACCACCTCATTTCGTTTTGATGTCATCGCCATTCAGCAACAAGGGCAAGACATTAACTGGATCAAAAATGCCATTACTCAAGGATAAATGATGCTCGACAGCATTAGTGACAGTTTTAAAGAAAGCATTCAAATTCAAATCGCCGCCGCAGAATCACTGCCAGATGTGATCACTCATGCCGCACAAGCCATGGTGAGCAGTTTACTTAATGGCAATAAAATTCTTTGCTGTGGTAATGGAGGCTCTGCTGCCAATGCACAGCAATTTGTTTCTTGTCTACTTAATCGCTTTGAAACTGAACGCCCAAGTCTTCCTGCTATGGCGCTCACTGCCGACAATATTTCGCAAACCGCGATCGCAAATGACTACCAATATGAAGAGGTATTCTCTAAGCAAGTGCGCGCTTTTGGCCAAGTTGGTGATGTGTTAATAGCGATTTCAACCAGTGGTAACAGTGGCAATGTGATCAAAGCCGTTGAGGCCGCCGTCACCCGTGATATGACCATTATTGCCTTTACCGGTAAAGACGGTGGCGAACTGGCCGGCTTACTCGGTGAATCGGATGTTGAGATCCGTATTCCATCCCATCGCACCGCTCGTATTCATGAAGTCCACATGCTCACTCTGCATTGCTTGTGCGATTTAATTGATCAAGTGATTTTTCCTTCGCACGAAGGGTAAGTTTGACAATCTTACTAAACGAATAAAAAGCGATTGGCGTTCGAATCTTGTAAGCTCATTAGATAATTTCAAAAGGATATTGATATGTCTCATTCAGAATAAGTTCAAATACTTACGGTGCTATCTCGCTTGCATAGGGAAGTATTGAAACTCACAGATTATGATGAGATTTTACGCCAATCCTTAACGATCATACTCGACGAATCTAAGTGGGATTTTGCTTGTGTGACCCCCCTTTCAGAAGGAAAGGAAGTTGCAACGCCTTTGTGTTTTATCGGACCTGACGGTGAAATCCCCGCAATTGAATTTGATGTATTTGGAACCCCTTGCCAGCGAGTCGTCAAGCAAGATGATGTGGTTTATTATTCCGATATGAGTGAGGTCTTTGTCGATGATAGCGCCATATTGTCACTCCAAGTGCAAAGCTATATTGGAATGGTTTATTACATCGGAGGTAAACCACTCGGTCATGTTTTTCTGATGTCAAAGAAGAATTATAACCGCCAAGCACAACAACAAATTGCGTGGATTTTACGTTTGCTAAGCCTGTTTATTGGCTCAAGAGTGGAACTCATCCAAAAAAGTTGTGAGTTAAGTGAAGAACGTCGAATGGCGACCACCGATCCCTTAACCTCATTGCTTAACCGTCGAGCATTCAACAATGATATTGATCGGGTGATAGCGCTCAACAAAAGAAAGTCATTAACAGATGGCCTGCTCGTCATGTTCGATATTGATGGCTTAAAAGCCGTTAACGATAACTTAGGGCATCAAGTCGGAGATGATTTGATTTGTTTTATCGCACAACTCATTCGTCACGGAGTTCGTATAGAAGATCAGGTTTATCGCTTAGGTGGCGATGAATTTGCAGTGCTATTTACCGGCAATGCCATAAAAGCAAAAGCCATGCTCACTACTCGTATTGATGAATGGCATCAACTCATCAAACAAAGTCAATTTAAATCCAGTGGGTTAAGTTTAGGCATGGCTTTGCTGTCAGAAGTCGAGGGTGAAAAGAAAGCCTGGATACATTTAGCGGATACTCGATTATACCAAAATAAATTAGCGAATAAGTCTATATCTGAAAAGGCTTGAACATCATGTGACGTTCTAGCTTTTATTGAGCACCACACTTCAAATAACAGCAAGAAAGCTAGATCGTTTGCAAAAATTGCTTTAACGGTTCGGGTTTATGATAGTAATAGCCCTGAATTAATTGAACCCCTCTTTTGCTCAAATATTGAGATTGCTCTAGCGTTTCAACTCCCTCGGCTACCACTGAGACCTCAAGTTTTTGAGACAAATCCAAGATATTATCAATCAGCGCGAGACTCATAGAGTTGTCGGGATAGCCATCAACAAAACACTTATCAATTTTCAGTGTGTCAAATTTTAAGTCTCGAAGAATTTCTAGTCCTGAGTATCCGGTACCAAAATCATCAATGGCTAATTTAATGCCATGCGAATGCAACTCTTTGATGATAGCTTTGGTATTAGCATCATTGGTAATAATCTCACGTTCGGTGAGCTCAAGTACCAAAATAATATTTTTCAAACTTGGGTGTTCAGTAATACGTAAACAAGATTCGACAAGATCTTGGGAGTACTTAGCGGTTAAGTGCAGAGATGTGATATTGACACTTAAATGAAAGTCATTTGGTAACTTTTTATGATGGATTAAGCAGGTATCATACACATCCGATAATAAATCTAAGGTCATAGGAACAATCAAACCTGAACGTTCGGCAGTAGGGATAAATTGATCGGGACTAATAAGTCTTTGCTTATATTGCCAGCGCATCAGTATTTCGCAGCCAACCACACGACCTTCTGGATCAACAAAGGCTTGAGCGAATGGTGTAAATTGTTTGCTATAAATGCCTTTGCGGATAGCGCATCGTAATACCAGATTGTCGCCATATCGAAAATAACTCAATGCCGTCAATAATGAGAAAAGAAAGATTGACCACACAATGATCGCATTATATTTAACTAGCATTATGCCATACTCAATCGCATTAATATTGGCACTGACCGAATAGCCAAAACGTTTGGAATGAACGATGAAATTATCATGATTTGGTTCACTGGTTAATTGTCCCTCATCGCTTAACCAGCGGTCTTTCACATTGATATGAAATGCATGTTTCATATCAAGCAATTGAATAACGTCAAGTAATGCGCTGCCTTGCATAGTAGCAGTCACTCGAAAGTGATCTTTACTTTTCGAGACCAAAACAATGGCCTGACCTGGCACGGTAAATCGTGAAGTAATAAGCGCTAGCGGTTTATCGTTTAACTTGTATTTTGTCACTCCTATATTACGCTCAATGGAAGAGCAGATGATGCTTTGTCCCTGCATAATATTAATCGATTGGATACTGTGGAACTGCAGTAATACATTATCAATGATATCGCTGTCTTTTTTACAGTCGGCTGTCACTTGGTGAAGGATGCGATCAACCACCATATTTGCGTTAGTAATTTGCCTGTCTAATACATTGGTAGCAATGATAAGTTCATTGAAAATCTCATCGCGGCGGTTTTGCCACGATTGGAAGAAAAAAATCGCGAATATAGTACATAAAAAGAACATGAATAAAACGGTACACTGAGTCAATTTAAGTCGTAAAAACGGGTTTGAACGCGATCGAAACATAATCATGCCTATTATTATTGGTTGCACACTCAACAAAACATAGCTTTATTGAGTGATTATATCATACTTCCTTGATTTGGTGGGAGTTTAATCTAAATTAAATGGTATATGGTGGAAATGTTGTAAGCGTTCACCAGCACCCTATTGACAGGCGAATGTGACGATCATCACTTGATCTACAATTGCCTATTGAACGATCCTTTTTATGCTTCATTATCTTCACATGAGCAGAAAAAAAGAACCTAA
>NZ_JAAUWS010000020.1:0-46336 GCF_014694465.1 Vibrio sp. S11_S32
TCGATTAAAGGGGTTTAAATTACTTGCTGATGTTGTAAGCGGTATTAAGTTTAAAGATGGTGAAAAAGTAATGCCAGATCAAACAGAGCATGCAAAAGAACTCATACACCAGAATTGACAATAGCTCGTTTCCTAACGTCATCAGTAGCTTTACGTCCGATAAATTCCCAACGATTTTCTATACTTCGCTCTTCAAGAGCAAAAGAAAAGCACTGCTGATGTCCATCAGTAAATTCCATTAATTAAACTTGTATAGTTAGCTCTGGCTTAAATGCCAACTCAAGCAATATCTATACTTCAACTCAAATAGTAAACAATTAGCCTTTACTAAAAGATCCAGATATCTGAGAATTGCGAAACAATCAGTTAATAATTTCACTTTATTATATTTGATAATACTGTTGATAAATGACAAAAATCAGCTCAACCAACTAGGATTATTTTTGCTTCTATCTCCACTTTGGAGGCGGATTCCACTCAAGCTATCTTCCCCCAAATGATTACCAAATCGATCCCATACTTCAACGTGAGCACACTCACCATGATGCAGGTTGTCGATGACATGATAAGTTCGTTTGATGTTACAAGAGTATACAGCTCTTCCCTGGTTAATAAATGCAGTCTTTGAGTACTTGCTACTATCTCGAAGATAACTTTGTGCATCAGTTGGAGGGTCATGAGATGTAATATCATAGCAAAAATCAGCTACACTATATTTTTCGTCTAACCAAGTATTGGGATTCACCTCAATATCAGACAACTCTATAGTGATATACTCCCTATTTTCGTTTTCCCACCCTTTTATTACCGTTGCTACTTTGGCATTTATAACTTTATTGTTAACAAAAACGATAGGATGTTTCTTGCTACACAATGTTAACTCGGCAGCTTCTGCCAATGTATCTCCTGTAACACAATCTCCATTAAGCATCTCATAGCAAATATCGTCACTATGCACTTGCTCATCATTCCAAACTTTACTGAACTTATCGTAAAATACTTTCTTAAAAAGGCGTTTAGTATCCGTTTCAAGTAATTTATTTACTGCTGATAAAAAAGTAATATTTATTTGATCAATGCACAAATTTTTTCCATCTAATTCACGACACTTCCATAATAGAAACCGTACCGTAACCCCATTAAGAAGATCGCCCCTAAAAGCTGATGATAACTTTAGAAGATCGTATATTGCTTCAAAAAAGTCATGTTTCTTCTCAATCTTGCATATAGAGCTTTCGTCAATGTAAACATTCACATCATAAGTCATGTAACCTATCCAAATCGATTTCGTCCTGATCAAAAAAACCTTTAGGCCAATGACTTATCTTACCATTTTTATCTATTACTACTCTAGATAAAGGAGTTTCAGAACTTTCACCAAAGAATAAAACTGAAGAATCTTCATTATTCAGAACACCATCCTTCACTGATAGCCTAACTCCATTCAAAATACTGGGACTATGTGTCTCGATTATTGTCGTAACATTGGATGCTGCAACTTTACACAAAAAATTCGTAATTCTATTTTGTGCGCTTGGATGCAAGTGTGCCTCGGGGTTTTCAATAATAATTACATCTCCTTCTTTTGCGACTAAACCCGCTACAATAATTGGTAGGCAGTAACTGAATCCATAACCAACATTCTCCGGTTTATAATTATTCACGCTTCCATCAGGACTGATCTCTATTTTCTTTAAGGATTCACTAATAGAACTAACACTAACTGAACCCGAGCTAAATATATAAGAAATCCAAGCTGAGATTTGTTCTGGTAATTTAGAGGTTTCACCATCAGTGTGTATGAGCTTTTCTCTTACATCTTTCTCTCTATTTCGATAAATTTCTAAAGCAGTGTGCTCACCAAACTTGCCCACACCAAATGTTCGATTCGATGCTGACTCATGGAACGACCTAGGACCTATACGCTCTGCTGAGATAAAACTTACTCTTGAAAAGTCAAGTAAATAATTCTCAACACAGCTCAAAGTAGATTCATCAAGCCCCCTGATTATGTCAAAGCTATCAGTTCTAAATGTCCCTGGCTCATTTGACTCAATTTCTACGCTCTTCAATCGTAGATTTCCTTCATCCTCAACATCTTCGTCATCATCAACATACTTTCTGGAGAACTTCGTTTTTAGTGTTAAGTACTTATTTTTTTCTCTATTTTCAAAACAATAGGAAAGCCCTATCTCCGAACGAGCAGAACTACCCGTAGATCTAATATCATCGAATGATCCAAGTTTTACCCAATCACTATTGAGTACCAGTATGTTAGAATTTTGATTCTCTAAGACGCTTTGTGAAGGTAGAAGTAAACTTTGGATAGTGGTTGACTTCCCTTTGCCATTTACACCGGTTAGTAAGGTCAACTTTTCAATTGGGAAAATAGTTTCCTCTTTGAAGCACTTGAAATTTTCGACTTTAATTTCCGTTAACATAAATCACCTCCAAGATATTCAGAAGCGAGCCGTAGTCTTGTAGACACTTTCTTTATCTGGTTCGTTGAGGTTTTAACAGAGTTTAGGTACTCTTCATTTAAAATAAGAGCTTGATATTTATTAAGCAGTCTTTCTTTACTTTCATGGACATATTGCGCACTCATCGCATTAAATGCACTGTATATACTTTCCATAACTGCTAAATTAATTCTTCCCCTTGTTTCCTCATTCATGATTCTGAATGCATTTTTTCCAAAAACACTCTCAACTTTTTTAAGGTTAGTTATAAACTTCTCTTCTAAATGACAAATTTCATCATCATCCATAAGGTTTATCTTCTTCATAACATCTCCAAGGAAATCATCTAAATCACCATTATAATTTCTATGAAACTTATCATCGGAAAAAGCTAGACACCTTAAAACAGCTTCACGATCCTTCATTCTTTTCGGAGAAATCCCTGAATCTGTAATGTAAGAAAACTCGTTAAGTTCTGACATTTTCTTCAATAACTTTGTTGATTTTCCCAAATATATACAGTTCCGTATTTCTTGACGTTCTAGTCTGGTTCCACCTGTATTTATTCGCCTAAAGATATCGTACGTTACAGCCATTGGAACTGATGGCATTATTGAGTAATAGGGTATGTTTTTATCTTCAATCTTCGACCATACTTCATCGTGTTTTTCTTCTAATTTTGACTTACTAAATCCATTAAGCCATGGAAGAGCTTTTAACCCCACCAAACAAAAATCATCATTATAAAAGTCAAGCACTGCTGTTAATCTTTGAAGACCATCAATTACCACTAACCGACCCGAAGAGTCTTTATTAAAGTAAAAATGTGGTAATGGCAGATTCAGAATCAAAGACTCAATAAACATAGATTTTTTCATTTCATTCCATGCATTAGGGCTTCTTTGAAACTCAGGGTCTAAAACAAATTTACCTTTATTTGTCCATCGGATAATTTCAAATACAGATATTTTGTCTTCTCGTAAATTAATCTCTATTGTTGATAAGTCTACATTCTCTGAGTATGGGTAAATACCACCGTCGTCACTTGTATAGTCTTCTACGGTGTCTTCATCTGACTCAATAACTTCTCTTTCATTTAAGTCATTCATCAATAATGCTCCTCAATATAACCATACACCTTGGCGAATAGTTCTTTGTCTTTTCCTAAACCAATATTAACTCTGGTATCTTCTTAATTTATCTAGTTCACCAGTGAATCTATCACATCCATCACCTAAAGTTGCCCACCAACCCCTTTAAACTTCTCAACAAAAGCGGCGATTTTCTGAAAAACCGTTTGCTTCTGGGTTCGGTACTGTGGGTTCAATGGGCTAAGTTTGGGTAGCGCCTCATTAAGTGCAGTGCCATTTTCAGAGGCGTATTCACGTTTAAGTGATGACGCAATATAACGTTTGGCAGCATCGATATTGAGCTTTTCAGAGGCAATAATGGCATCGGCTTCGCGCTTCTGTTCCGTCTGGGCGAATTTGAAGAAAGCGTCGATAATGCAGGCTTTGTCATTGATCTCATCCAGGTTTGTCTGGTTAATAAAATCAACCACTAAGCTCTCTTTCGCTCTATTGCCAAGGCTACCGCGGATCATACGACGAACTTCTTCAATCAAGCCTTCTTTGCTCTTGTTCTTCTTATTGTGATCAAAAATCAGTTCAAGAATATAATCGAGGTTGATTTCTTGCGATTTAAGCAAATCAATTTCAAAGACCACATCGTCCCAGTCTACCGTTGACTTATCTTTGTCCTGGCCTTCTTTATCGCGTCGTAACCAGTCACGGGTATCGTTGTAGGTAGAGCGATAATCTTGGATAGCACGTTCGCTCGGCATATCAATGGTTTGCATTGCCTCGATGTCAGCATCGTCCAGATAGTACTTTGACTTAAACTCTTCAACAGCTTGTTCATCACTGGTATCTAAGCTTTGCAGCGCTTTTAATCCAGCAAACTCATCGTAGTTTTGTAAAATATTTTCGGCTTTTAGGTATTCACCAAACAGCTTGGCAAACTCTTTTTTATCTTGTTCTTTTTCAATGCATTCTGGATTAGGAAAACGATCTTGCAGCTCTTTGACGATATCAACAAAGCCTCGACGCGCTTGGCCAGTAGCAATATCGTTAAAGCCTTCCATGTATTCTTTGTAGCTCTTCTCCAACACCACGTTTTTGGTGTTTTTGTCACCAAACAAGGTGATGGCATCAATGGTTGCCTTATCTAAGTCCCTGAAGGTAACAATATTGCCAAAGGTTTTCGTCGCATCATAAATGCGGTTAGTGCGAGAAAACGCCTGCATCAAGCCGTGATAGCGCAAATTCTTATCAACAAACAAGGTATTAAGCGTAGGCGCATCAAAGCCCGTTAAAAACATACCGACCACGATAAGCAGATCAATTTCTTGATTCTTCACGCGCTGGGCAAGGTCACGGTAGTAGTTCTGAAAGCCATTACTGTCCACGCCATAGTTAGATTTAAACATGGCGTTATAATCAGTGATTGCGGCGTTCAAAAACTCTTTCGCGCTGCTGTTTAGGCTACTTACTTCAAAGCTCTCATCTAAAATATCACCAATGGCATCCTGCTCTTCATTGGCCGAAAATGAGAAGATAGTCGCAATGCGCAGAGGTTTACTAGTGGGTCCATTCTCAGCCTCCGCCTGCAATGTTTTGAAGGTTTCATAGTACGCTTTCGCCGCATCAACACTACTTACCGCAAACATAGCGTTAAACCCTTTCGCACCAGAATAGGCTCGATGCGTTTTCTGGTTAAAATGGCTCAGAATATACTGCGAGATTTCACGAATTCGCATCGGGTGTAAGAACGCTTTCTTGTTCTCGGCGGCACTGAGCTTTTTATCATTTTGCTCAGTCTCAATGCTCTTAAATTGCGGGCGAACATCGTTATAGTCCACTTTGAACTTGAGTACTTTCTCATCACGAATGGCATCGGTTATCACATACGTGTGTAACTGCTGGCCAAACACGCTGCCCGTGGTTTCAGCACCCAATGCGTTTTCAGGAAAAATTGGCGTGCCGGTAAAGCCAAACTGATAGTACTTTTTGAATTTCTTCTTCAGGTTTTTCTGCGCTTCACCGAATTGGCTTCGATGACACTCATCAAAAATAAAGACGACTTGCTTGTTGTAGATAGATAAATCGCTCTCACTTTTGATTAAATTGTTGAGCTTTTGGATTGTGGTGACGACAATCTTGTTATCGTCTTTATCCAGGTTACTCTTAAGCCCTGCGGTACTGTCTGAACCGTTCACACTATCAGGTGAGAAACGCTGATACTCTTTCATGGTCTGATAGTCGAGGTCTTTTCTGTCCACAACAAAAAAGACTTTATCTATACAGTCTAAATCGGTGGCCAAACGTGCTGCTTTAAAGCTAGTGAGTGTTTTTCCTGAACCTGTGGTGTGCCAAATATAGCCTCCGCTCTCAGGCTTAGCCCAGTCTTTGCCGTTAAAAGCACTTTTTATTTTCCATAAAATGCGTTCTGTAGCGGCAATCTGATAGGGGCGCATCACTAGCAAAGTATTGCTGACATCGAATACCGAGTAACGCAAAATCACTTCAAGCAACGTCTCCTTCTGCAAAAAAGTGGCGGTAAAGTCTTTTAAATCTTTGATCAGCGTATTGTCAGATTTTGCCCAGTTCATCGTAAAGTCGAAGCTGTTTTTGTCGCGCTTCGTGGTATTGGCAAAATAGCGCGTGTCGGTGCCATTAGAGATCACAAACAGCTGCAAGAACTTGTACAATGAGTTCTCTGCATTAAAGCTTTCTTTGCTGTAGCGATGTATTTGGTTAAACGCCTCACGGATTGCTACACCACGCTTTTTCAGTTCAATTTGTACCAAAGGCAAACCATTGACCAAAATCGTCACGTCATAACGGTTGGCATGGCTTCCCGTTTGTTCAAACTGCTTAATCACCTGTACTTTGTTACGAGCAATAGTTTTCTTGTCGAACAGGTAGATGTTTTCGATATGGCCATCATCGAAAACAAAATCGAAAATATAGTCACTGTGCACCTTGCGGGTTTTGTCGAGAATATTGTCGCTTGGTGTGTTCAAGTATTGTTCGCAAAATCGAGCCCACTCGGTATCGGTAAACTCGACCTTATTAAGAACTTGTAACTGCTTGCGCACATTCGCCATCATGGCATCGGGTGTCGTTAGCGCCGATAAATACTCATAACCTTGGTTGCTTAGATCCTGAATAAGCTCACGTTCTAAATCACCTTCGCTTTGATAGCCCTCAGCAATTTGGTCTTGGCGCGTGTATTTATCTAAAACAATGTAATTTTTAGACTCTGCGATTGCTTTGTATTCTGCCATATCTATTCCTAAGCCTGTGTCCCTTGTGGAGCGCGTATCCCTTTATAAATATTGTCTATCTCTTTCACTAGAAACTTAAAGACGCGCTTATGATCTTCTTCGACTTCGGCCACTTCATGGCCTGCGTGTTTTGCATGGTTATATAAATTAATCACCCGTGCATAGGGGTTTACTTGCCCGGTAGCCCTATTACCTTTGACACCGGGCAACAACTCACCCCACTCTTCGTACCCCAAAAACGTTGAGGTTTTTTCGAGAACATTTCGCAAAAAATTAAAGTGGTATTTGTGGATATCGCCTGAGTCTGCCGCTTTCATTAACTCATTCTTTAAATGCAGGTGATACGAGAAGGGCGAATCATTTTCTTGCTCAATCAGGTCATGCTTGCCATCATCGAGCTTGCGCAAAACGAACTTGGGTGCTCGATTAAACTCGTTATGCAAAACATTGTAAAAAAGCGGATTATGAGTGGTGATGATGAACTTAAGACCAGAAATAGCGAAGTCACTCGACTTAATTAAACGAGCTAAATCAACAGCCAACTCTATTAGATGGTTGTCATCTAACGAGCTCACTGGGTCATCAATAAACACATATTGTAATTGGTTAAATTGGTCAGTTTCGCGGCCAGCATCTTCAGGTACATTTAAGATGCTAATCACTTGTTCGAGCAATGAATAAAAAATACTCCAAATAAAGTTACTTTCTTCACCCTTTGATATTTTAATTTTTCTATCTGGTTCGTCATCGCCACCTTGATGTGAAAACGTCACCTCAGAAAAGGCTTTCACGGTAACATCTTTTCCGTCTTTGTCTTTAGCCGTGTATTGCGGATTAAAGCGTGGCGTTAGTTTATCGTTGGCATAGCGCTGGAACGTGCTGATCACGTTCATGTCTTGCCCTTGCTCTTGCAAAATCCAATCGGTAAACGTATTAGGTTGGATTTTTAGCTTCGGCTCTGCATCAGCATCTAAGTCGTTATCCCAGTAAAACAAGTCTTCCGTAAACGCGTTGTAATACAAAATCTTGTGGCGCGACAAAGGCGCTTGCTCTGCATCTTGCGCATCGTCTTTCGGCGCTGTGATCTTTTTAAATTCACGAGACAAACGTGTTTTACCTGTACCATTAAAGGCATAGATTAACTGCACTTTTTTATCAGTATTCTTTAATTTATGGGTAATCCCTGTAAGTGATTTTAAATACTCCCCATAAAATTCAGAAATATCACATTTCTTAACGGCCCAATGCCCCCGGTGAAACTCAAAATCATCGATATCTAATTTTTGTTGTTTTTCCTTTAGAAGGCCTCTGGTTAAAGGGTAGTAGTCTTTGTCAAATCTATACTTAATGCGTAAATTATTAGAATTAACTTTAATATCGGTAATTCTCCCAATTCTTGCATCAGCGACTTCATTCTCGACCGCAAACATGGTTGGCAGATTCTTGAGCTTATTTATTGCATCCTGATCTAATGATTGAAATTGCCCTTTGAGAGCGGCTTCCGTATATTCAAGAAACCTGTCTTTCGGAATCGTGAATTCCCCTTGAACGCCTGAGTAAAAGCTAGGCACGCTTGCCATGATCAGGTTGTACATTTGACCGCTCATTTACGCTGTTTCCTCCATAGGTTTGGGGAAGCTCAACAACATGTCACGATAATACTCGTATTGCTTTTGGCGTAGTTCGATTTCGCGGGGTAGACCTTCTGATATAGAGTTCGTTAGCGTATCGAATTTATCCAATATAGCTACAATCCGAGCCTGCTTGGCCAGCGACCTCTCAGGATCGTCGGGGTATGGCACAGGAATTAGCGTTTTTTTGATATTGTCATTGTACAATCGCTTAATTACACCACCGTCAGAAACGTTCCAGTTTGCTATTTGATAAAAATAAAATAGGTATTTGTTTAGCACTTTACTTTCATCATTTTCAAGCCAAACAATATTACTGTCTTGAAAATAGGCATCTTCACCATTAAAAATTACTGCTCTACCAATAGTTCCACTAGCTGATATAAGAATCTCACCCACTCTTGGATAATTATATTTACTCTTGTATTCTTCAAAAGTATCTCGTGAAATATAGGCATTAGGCTCTTTGCCAAATGTTCCTATCTTAAAAAATGGAATGTCACCGATGTCAGAAGTCTCGTTCTTCATTATGCGTTTGCACATACGAACTTCACCAATCCAGCCTAACGTCTTCCACTCAACGTCACCCTCTTCAAAACTTAACAACTTGTCGCGGTAATAGTTGTATTGTTTTTTCCGCATGCTAAGCTCAGCGGTCAGCTCAGCGGTCATGGCGGTAAATGCGTCCAGAATACGTACTATTTCAGCTTGTATTGCCAGCGATTTTTCTGGGTTATCTGGGCATGGGATGGGGATCAAAAGCTTATTTAAAATAGCTTGAGTCAAGCTTGGCCTACCAGAACCTGTGTCAAGTGACATCAAATCTATTGTTTTAATAACGTAATATAGATATTTGGGCAGAATTTTAGTTCCATCTATCTCTGTGTAATATATTGTATCTACATTCCAAAATGCTGAATCCACATAGAACAGATTTGTGATAGTGCCTTTACGAGGAATCAATACCGTGGGCTTGTCATACGAATATGTATCAACATACCCCATGATACCGCCTGACCCATAAACCGGTATGTCACCCGAAGCTAGCTTCTTCCAATCTTTGCCATGTTTAATTTTTGCAATTTTTTCAAGGGGCAAATGTGATACAGATGCACCATCAAGTAGTTTCTCTATAAAACTTAAGCCGATCATACCTCAATCTCCCCACCTTCAATTTCCGCTACAATGGCGTCAATATCACTGCGAAGCGCATCAATTTTAGCAACGGTGGTTTTTAGCTCGGCATTAAGCTCTGTAATGTCCACTCGCTCGCGGTTGTCTTTAGCTTCCACATAACTACTTACCGAAAGGTTGTAGCTATTGGCTGAGATAACATCCAAATCAACGGATTTAGCAAAGTGCTCCACATTCTCTTTGCTGGCAAACACCTTGATGATCTGCTCAATGTGCTCATTGCTTAGGGTGTTGTTATTGGTTTCTTTTTTAAACAGGCCGCTGGCATCAATAAACTGGGTGGTGGTGTCGGTTTTATGTTTAGACAGTACCAAAACATTCACCGCAATGGTGGTGCCAAAAAACAGGTTAGGTGCCAGTGAAATCACGGTTTCAACGTAATTGTTATCAACAAGGTACTGGCGAATTTTTTGCTCTGCGCCACCACGATAGAAAATCCCCGGAAAACAAACAATCGCAGCACGACCTTTACTTGATAAATAATTCAGCGCATGTAATACAAAAGCAAAATCAGCTTTCGATTTCGGTGCAAGTACGCCAGCGGGCGCAAAGCGGTCATCGTTGATTAGGGTTGGGTCGTCGCTACCAATCCATTTCACTGAATAAGGCGGGTTAGAGACAATGGCATCAAACGGCTTGTCGTCTAAAAAGTGCGGTTCGATTAAGGTATCACCCAACTGAATATTGAACTTGTCGTAGTTAATGTTGTGCAAAAACATATTCATACGCGCCAAGTTGTAGGTGGTGTGGTTAAGTTCTTGCCCAAAGAATCCTTCTTCAATGATATGAGCATCAAAGTGCTTTTTGGCTTGCAAGAGCAACGAGCCGGAACCTGCCGCAGGGTCATAAATTTTATTCACGCTGGTCTGACCGTGCATGGCGAGCTGCGCGATCAATTTTGAAACGTGCTGAGGGGTGAAAAATTCACCACCGGATTTACCCGCATTAGCGGCATAGTTTGAAATCAGGAACTCGTAAGCATCACCAAATAGGTCATTTTGGTTATCTTCAAATTGAGTAATGTTTAATCCGGCAACTCCGTTTAATACATCTCGAAGACGTTTGTTCTTCGCATCTACCGTGTTACCCAGACGATTGCTGGTGGTGTCAAAATCCGCGAACAAGCCTTTAATATCTTTTTCTGAATCATAGCCATTGGCTGAGTTTTCAATCGCGGCAAAAATAGCAGCTAAATCGGTGTTTAAATTTTCGTTGTTTTTCGCGTTTGCTACGACATTACTAAATAGTTGGCTAGGGTAAAGAAAATAGCCTTTGGTTTTAATCGCATCCTCTTTCGCTAACGTGATGTTTTCATCATCATCCGACATTTCTGCATAATCAATGCTATCATCACCACCGGTAATATAATCAACGAAATTTTCACTAATGAAACGGTAGAACAGAGTACCCAGTACGTATTGTTTAAAATCCCACCCATCAACAGAACCTCGAACATCATTGGCAATTGCCCATATTTTTCGCTGAAGCTCGGCACGTTGTTGTAAACTAGTCATAGGTTGATTCCTGCTTTTGGTGCATTAATAGGATGAGTTGTTTTATGAATACAGTCTGCCTTTAGTAAAAACAAACCTTAAAAATTGATTCAAATTCTACCATAAAAACCAGAGGTAATAATAAGGCTATACTCGCGTCATTTGAGTTTTAATTCAAACGTTTAAATTAGCGTCTATTTTCTCAATTCTCACGGAATAAATGATGGTCAATGTGTATTTTCTAGGTCGTGAACATTCATCGTAAACTGACAATTTTTATCGGCATTCTTCCTGTAATTAGCACATCCCCAAAATTGACCATTTCTACCATTACGTAAACGCATCTCACTACCACAACGTCGACATAAAGGACGTACTTTGGCACACCCAGGGTTAATACAAATCTGCACACCTTCTTGAAGTGTGCTACTCATAGGGTTGCCACAATCATCACATGGCGTTTCTTTATGCTTACAACGAGGATAAAAAGAACATGATAAGAAATCACCGTATCGACCTTGTCTCTCTTTTAAAACCCCCACTTTACAGCGACGGCAAGAGATTTGCTCAAAGAGTGTCTGCACAAAACTGGCTTCAAACTCGTTAGTATCAACCGCGTATTTTTTCTTCAATAGCTCAACGACAAATTCACTGACATCCGTCATATCTGCTAATAAATACGCTCGGTGTTTTGCGCGAGTCAGCGCTACGTAGAACAAGCGTCTTTCTTCAGAAAATTCAAAATCATCACCACTTGGTAGCAAGGCATCCACTAAAGGCGGCGTCACTTTTTCAGACGGGAAGCCATGCTTACCTGACGTTAACCCCATTATCACCACATAATCGGCCTCTTTACCTTTCGAGGCATGAAAGGATTGCACTTCGATCTGTAAATTAGAAAACTGATACTTTAGTGATCTCAATTCATTCAAGTTCGGTAGTTGATGCCAAAATCTTGCTAGAAGATAGACCTTATTTTGTTTTGGTTTGTTTGAATTCGCCACTCGATTAACAATTGCATTAAGAGCTTTTTCTAACGGTGTTACACTATTTTCATTTTTTCCTTGTCTAAGAATAGATACCGCGGGATGATTCACTTGCACTAAAGATTGAATATCTTTTTTAATTTGCACGGGATTTTGAGTCACGAATTGCGTCGCAACTTGCCCTATTGCATTATTAAATCGAAACGTCAGATCTAATGTTGTTTTAGACGTAGGGCCAAAATAAGCACAAAAATCCGTTGTGAGTTTGACATCGGCACCACTAAAACGATAAATCGCTTGCCAGTCATCTCCGACGCAAAACAGTGAACTTCCAGCCAGTGAATCTCTCAACAGTTTAACTAATCGAGCTCTAGGCTCTGAAATATCTTGAAATTCATCAACTAGGATATATTTCCACTTCGATACAAATTGACCCGATTGAACATAGCGAATAGCTTTACCAATCATGTCATTAAAATCAATCCATTGCTTCTCACGTAGAAACTCTTGATATTGATGATAAAGCGGATATAAAAGTTCAAGCGCTTTCTCTGTTTGGTTTGGATCGATTGATTCTTGGATAATTCGTTGTTCTGATACATCATCAAGACATGCTGCTTTATACATATCGACCAAAAAGCAAAACAGTTTAGCTAATTCGGTCACTTGACCTAGCTCTTTCAGTTGAGACAATAACGCGTCATCAGATAAGAGAGCAACTTGCACATCTTTCTCAACCAGCTTTGCTGCGAGGTTTGACAACAATTCACCCCGTTTATGTTGGTGATAAAACACCTCAATATAACCCGTTTGATACTTGCCATGCGTTTGCCGCTTCCATTCTATGGATTCTTGATAGCGATCTTTATCTATCCATGGTGCCGTATTACCATGTTCATCCGTGCCATAATATTCAATATAGATATCATGATCTGGTAAATAAAAATCTGGACAATATTGACGGTACTCTTTAGTACTTACATCAAAGCGGTACGGTGCTTCATATTGGTAATTGATACCATTGCGGTATAGCCAATTCGCAATCACGACTTCGCCATAACTTTTAACTCTGTCCCCTTTCATCGAGCAAATTTCGTTATCATTCAAATACTGTAAATAAGCGCCTTCAGATTTAAAATCAAAGGGATTTTTATCGACGAAATAATAGGAACTAAAATATTCTAATAATCGGTCACGATAACCGGCATCCAGCATGAACGCCTCAAGAGTGTCACTCATCCATTTAAATTTGGCTTTCGAATCATCCTCAAAGGGAGAGAGTGTCGGTTTTGTATTTTCCACTTCAGCAATAATCTTCATGCCTAGACTGTGAAAAGTACTCGCGCGGATCGTCTCTATTCCGAGTTTATCCTTGATCCGCTCATCCATCTCTTTTGCAGCAATCTTCCCATAAGCCAAAAGCAGAATATCTTCTGGCTCAGACAAGCCACTTCGAATGAGATAACCAGAACGTCCTACCATGACACTAGTTTTACCCGTACCAGCCCCTGCTAATAAAAGATTGTTATCATTATCAGTAATGCAGGCAATTCGTTGTTTTTCTGTGAGGGGATTCGATTCAACGGTGTCAAAATAGAAAGCAAACTGCTCTAACTGACGATGAATATAACGTTGTCGAATACTGCTGATTTGACGATCATCAAGTTGTGCAATTTTTTCAATTTGTTGTATTGTCTTTTGAGCAAAATCGGACAAACCCTGTGCATTTTTCCAGCCCTTCCATCTTTTGACCTCCTGAATCGCCTTCAGCTGAAAACGTTCAATATCGGAGCACCTTAAAAATTGTGATAAATAATGCTTGTTAGTCTCATCTAAAAACGGCTGTAACTTTTCAGCATTCACATTTGCCCAAAGTGAAAACAAAGATGCTTTCGAATTGAAAAAGTACTGTAATTGTTTATATTCGTGATTTTTCCCGTTGGCTTTAAATGATATGACTCCACCGAATAATGTCATTGAGAAGCAAGCAGGACTCTCTAATTCATTCCAAGCAAAACGGTAGGTATCTACTCCTTGGTTAACGGTCAAACCACTTTGATCAAAATTGATGGTTGTTGAGGGTGAACCACCTAACTTAGAAAAAAAATTAGATTTTAAATGTGCCATGAAACCACTTATTGATAGAGTCATTAATATAAACAAAACGGCATATTACATGGTTATCAATAAATTATTGATGATCGGCCACAAAAAAATGACAGAAGGGAGGATCCACTCCCTTACAATCATGTTTAATCAACAACCAACTCCCCCAGTGGAACACTTTTCGCCTTATTAGTTTCATCCCAAAAGCATTGTTTATAAACCTTCCACCCGTGATACAGGTAGTTATTCTCAGTGAGATAATTGCCCGCACCCATGGAATAGTTTTCCCGCTGTTCCTTACTTTGAGTCTTATCATTCAAGAACGCCGTATCCGGATGGTTAAGACAAGCCTTACGCATCTCAGGAAAGCGTTGCTGTGTATGTTTAGACCAAGCTAAGATGATGGTTTTAATTATCTTGGATTCATAAACGCCTGTATGCGGACAACTGTTTTCACTGTCATATTCCGTCTTGGTGGCAATGATGACTGCCTGTGCCCATTCAGGAATGTTTAGGTTTTCTTGGAAGGTTTGTTCCTTTTCCTGGTGTACTCGAATGCGCTCTTCTCTTTCCTTTATTTGTTGACGCTGTTCCTTTTCTTGTTTTCGTTTGACCTCTTTTATCACTTCGCTAGCCTTAGCTCTTGCTTGCTGCACTTGAACTCGGTCAAGTTGGTAGTGTTCTATTAGCCCTATCAACTCAAGCTGGTGGTCTTCACGCATCCATGCCATTTCAGGCTTATCGTGATTCTGTTGATGGTAGTCATACACCGATAAACAATGGTCACTAAAGCCTAAATCATTGACGTTACAGCCTAAGTCCAAACGGCATTGATGCTCACTGCCATCATGAAAAGTCACAGTGATAAAAGTTTTATCATAGCCACCTTCGGGGTTATCCAGGGCAACTTCTAGTGCCTTTTGCTCAAAATCTTCAAAATCCCAGATGTCACCCGTTTGAAATTGACGAGACTCTGAGCCGTGTACAAATACGGTTTTCGGGATACGTTTTTTCATATTGAAACCTTTATGTTGATATATCGCAGATACAAAAAAGCCGCCTCTGATGGGCGGCTCGTTGTGGGTTATGTATGGAATGGTTATATAGTCTTAACTATTTAGATTTGCTCGTCGTATCCTTTTCCATGTTTAACTTGTTTGATTGTTCTTTTGTTTTGGTTTTCTCTGACGCTATTGGTTCTTTACGAGCCTCAAACGATTTACAGTTAATCGCACCACTTTGACACATTTCAATGGTTGAGCCGCCCATGGTGCCACCAGCAAAACTTGGTAAGCTAATCGACATTGCTAGAGCAAGTAATGACAGTGTTTTGATTGTTGTATTCATCGGGATATTCCTTATTGAATAGAAAGCGGAAAAGCTAACTGGTTGAAGTACGTGTTTACTGAATCCGTTAAACCGGCATCATATTGCAAGGCATACCCCGTCGTCGGTACGCCCTGACTGCAATCCTGACCAGGGGTAATGTTGCCCTCGGAGTCATAATTCAGGTTTAACCCATCCACGGTATAACCCGATACATTGCCACCGATAGCGTATACTTCATACTGGCTCGATTCTCCAACATTACGAGCACCTTGAGCGAGGTAGCCTAACTCATGAAAGCTCCCCTTTTGAGCGCCAATCTTTTCACAGCTGGCGTTATAAATATCTCCTGCGCCATAATCGCCTTCACCTTGGTGATAACCATAAGCACGAATTTCAAATAAACCGGCTTTTCCATCAATGGTCACCAAAGCCTTAATTTCCGAACCATCATCATTGATGATTTGAATATTCTTTTGCACTTCGCCGTTGGCATCATAAACTTGAGCGAGTAGCTGAGCAGGATGCCCATTAAGCAATAACGAACCATCACTGTCCGCTTGTAAAATCACACTGGCATTGGCCATCATTGAAGTCGAAGCCAGTGAGGCTATTGCGATAGCTGGAATATATTTCATCATGTTCATCGTATTTTTAATCCAAAGTTATAGAAGCGTTATCGGTTAAGGTAATCGGTGCATTGGTGACCGTGAGGCTTGAAGTAGTCACTGCATCATCAATAGTGCATCCTGAGTTTTCACACTGTTCGATAAGATTATCGGGTTTATCCCCTCCACCATTATCGGGCGCGGCATTGTCGTCATCACTGCCACCACAGCCAGAGAGTGCAAGCACTATTGCGATGGTGAGTGTGAGTCGTTGTGTTTTCATATCTTCTCCTGTTGTTAAAGTGTGTATTCCATATTTAATAAGCAGATATGCATTGTTTTAATAACGTTCATCTAGCATCCTGGCTCGAACAATTTGCTCAATTGATATGGATTGTTCCGTATTCAGAAGGCTTTTCTCTTGATTGGTAGGATTAGTGTCCTCTCGATAAATTAATCGACATTCACGGGTATCAATTGATAGCCGAATGGGAGTGATGATCATCGTTTGTTTTTCATTGCCTCGTTTGGCGCTTAATGCTTCCAGCTCTAATTGACGGCCAAAATATAAAGCACTAAAAATTTCATCAATCTGTATTGGTAAGTCTTCGAGTAACCAGCCTCCTAATGCGTCTCGTTGAATGATAAGTTTGCTTTCCCAGCCTTTATCCGGATAAGCAATATCGAGGTTTTGATAGCGGTCGAGATAGTTAGCCACCATTCGTTTAAAGCGCTCACGCACTTGCAGCGGCAGTAAGTTTCCTAAGTATTTCATCGACAAATACGCCACCAAACCACCATGACTAAATTGGTCGAAATAACCACCAAGATATTGGACGGTGTGAGGGCTTGTCTGTGTGTTGACCATAAAGTCCAGCAGAGTTTGTAAGCGTTGGTTTTGTAACATCCGGCGTACACTGGAGTAGTTAGTTGTCGTGCCACGGCTTATTACTCGGTCCGTGATTTCTTGATACGTCAGCGGGGGTGCTGGTGGATAAGGGATCACATCAGCAATGGTTAAGAGGGTTTCAATGGTCTTGAAAAAATGGCTATCACTCAATGTCTTATCTCTTAGTTAATTAAGTGATAAAACAGCTTACGCATGCGCTTTGCATATGATGCAAAGCAAACTTTATTCTCCCATTAAGTTTATGGATATTGAACCAGCTCACATTTTGATAGCACTATCAATAACGGACTTATTCTTCAATCCATAACAAACACAGCAATGAATGAGTTTGAAGGTGAGTGTCTTCATCCTCGGTTTGATTTTCGACGGTCCTTTTTGCAAGGTAGCGTAACCACCAACCCTGGCTATTGAGCATAATGGCTTGAGGTTGCAAGAAAATAGATTGCCCGATAAACACGCATAACAGGGCTTGCGGTTTTGTCAGTGCTTGTTTCAGTAAGGTGAGATTGGGCAGGTAATGCGCGGGCAGTAACGGTAAGTCTATCTGAATATGGTTTACGTATTGCCGTAGGGCGGTGGATTGATAAGCCTTAGTTTCTGAGAGCATTAAGCGTGATTCTAGTAATCGCCTGAGCGTCTCCGGCAGCAGTGGCGCAAAATATCGCGACAACCAATGCAATAACACCGCATCTTGATTTAAGCTAATAAACGGTTGATGGGCGGATTGCCGATATTGATATTCTCGACGGCCCTCCCGCTCTTCAACAAACCCCACGGCAACCCATGCCTTTAACCAACGGCGCAAGGTGTGACTGGAGCATTCAATGCCGACCGACTCACATTGCGCATGCAGCGATTGCAGACTTGACCATGAGCGTGCAGGCAACAAATGATACAGCGCTAACATCGATTCAAATTGACGCATAACCCCTCCTTTTCATATTGACCATTATGACGATAAAACAACACAAGGCCGCATCGTGCGACCTTGTGCTAGCTTTACTCTTCATCCTCTCGATGCACGCTCAGCGCTCTGTTATCTGGCGTGCGAGGATACTCGCCATAACAAAGTTTGGGCTCAATGGATTGGCGGTTGCCCATGAGTGCCAAGGTGGCGCCAACTGCAACAGAAACGACAATGCCTTTACCATTTAATCTCCCCATTGGACCATAAATGGGCGCGGCGGTTAACAGTCCGGCAATGGTGGTGGTATTGGCCACCATACTGGCTAATGTGCCATTCCAATCAATGGCGTTTGGCTTAAAACAATTCATGTGGTTTTTCTCCTGTTTTTTATTGGTGATTAACGGATTGATGATTAACTGAGGCTGACACGCTTTGTGCTATAGCTGTCCATGTCGAGGTATTGCAAAAAGTTGCTCTCCCATAACTGATAAAGCTCAAGTGCATCACGATTATCTTTTATCGGCGCCCATTGGATATAGGGATGCACCAAACAGCGACCGGATTGGCAATCAAAGTCTAAGTTACGCTCAAGCTCGGGATAGACATTGCCGATATAGGCAAAGGTGGTGACATAGGCCAATTGCCATTTTAGGGAGTGCGTTGAGGCGCGGTTAAGCATGATTTCTACAGGATGGAAACCACCATGAGAGGTACTGTAATTTTCATCTCGAAAGTGAAACGTTAATGTCTTGGCATAAGGCAGCTCAACGGTATGTTGGCTATCCACTTCCTGTACCGTCAGTTGACGTAATAGCACCTCACCTAACACCTGAGTTAATTGAGGCGACACCGGCAATAAATCAGACTCAATGACAAACTGACTCATACCAACCCCCTTTGTGCGAGCGATACGCAAGCGTGACCCACCACAATGTGGTCAAGCAGACGAACATCCACCAGCTCGCAGGCTTGTTTCAACTTTTCGGTAATGTTGATATCAGCTCGTGAAGGTTCCGCTTCACCGGATGGATGATTATGCGCGACAATAATAGCCGAGGCATTGAGCGCAAGCGCCGCTTTGACGACTTCACGTGGATAGACTGATGCCGCATTCACCGTGCCGTAAAACAGCGGTTGGTACTCAATCAAGTGATGTTGGTTATCTAAAAACATCACTGCAAATATCTCACGTTCTTGTTTAGCCAGCTTGCAACTTAAAAACTCCATAGTGGCGGTTGGATTGCTGTACACGTCCGTCCCCACTAAAGACTCGCCAATCACCTCAGCAGCTTTTTCTAGTAACTCCAGTGCGGTAATGGGCTTTGGGAAATGATAGTAAACAGGTTTTGTCTTCTCGGTTGGTATCGTTAATGATTGCTTCATATTGCATTCTCCTAGAATGAAAAAAGCCCGCAAGAACAAGGCTCACGGGCAGGTTCATTAAGAGAATATAGCGTTGTGATTTTTTGAATTTAAGGTAATGGGAGCTAACTAATTTTTGGACAATTCCGTGTTATATACATTGCTAAATTAGCATTTAACGGATTATTTGAGGTATAGCAAACATCTAATCAGGTGTCCAAAATTACTCATCCACAACACTTCACAACCACAATAAGATATTCCACCTATTTGATATAAGTAAAAATTTATCCACGCTGATCATGTTACCATTGCCAGTTCGGTATTAACTTACTCAAAGGAGGCAGGCATTGGCTAGACGAGGTAGTGGCTTAAGAACAGTAGTGAAGGTTGCTAAAGCAATAGATCGTGCCAACAAACAAGCAGCTCGTGATGCTCAGCGTAGAGATAAAGCTCGGCAACGTGCTGAAGCCCAAGCCGTTAGAGAGCATGAACGATCTGTGCGTGAAGCTGAGCGAGAACTGAAAAAGCAAGTGAAGTTACAGAAATCAGCAGCAAAACAAGCTTTTAAAGATGCGTTGGTAGGCGCAAATGATGAATACCTAGAGCGTTGCGAAGATCGAGCAGCCCTTAGAAAGCAATTTATACAAGAGGTCTTAAAATAACAATGGATAATAATATACTGATATTGGCTGGTATCTCTCTGGTGGCAATTCTGCTCACCTATATATTCACGAAACGAACAGCAGACAAAAAAATTGGTGAGTATGAGTCTCTCGATGAAGCATTAACAAAAGCGAAAGAAGAACTTGAAGCACTGACGAAAACTAATGAATCTGTAAAGCAATCCACTAAGGTCGCTAAACAAGAGCTTTCTGCCGTTAATACTGAGACGGCTGAGCTACAGGCTTTAAAAGGTCAAGATGAGTATCTTCAGCTTAGCATCCAAGAGCAGCAAGTATCCCTTGAAGCTATTAAGGGTAATCTAAATGATCTGAATGGCAAGATTGAAAAGGGTGAGTTTGACCTGAATGAACTGATGGGTGGCATCGATCTTTATTCACGACTTGATGAGTACACTGCTCACGGTCACTTTGAAATGCCCAAATACCTATACGAAACATCTGTTCGATATGCTGAAGAAATTAAAGATATCAGACAGCAACAGAAAGACATGATCAAAGATAAGGCTGCTATCACCTTCCCAGAAACAACGGTTATTTCGAACGATAAAGCGTTCAATAAGAAGATTCTTAATGGTCAAGTTAAGCTAATGCTCACTGCATTCAATATTGAATGTGACATGCTGATTGGTAAGGTATCACCTAGTTCATTTGGTCGAACGCTAGAGCGAATCGAAAAATTAGCTAACACCTTAGAGAAGTCAGCAGCGACCTTAGAATGTGGCTTTGACATTGAATACATCGAACTCAAATTCGAAGAGTGCAAGCTTCAGTATCAATACACACTGAAGAAGCAGGAAGAGGTTGCAGAGCAGAAGCTGATCAAAGAGCAGATCCGAGAAGAGCAGCGAGCAATAAAAGAGTTTGAAAAAGCAGTTGCTGATGCCGAGAAAGAAGAAAAGATGTATAGAAATCTTCTCGATAAAGCCCAGGAAGAACTCGCTAAGGCTACCGATCAAGAACGCAGTGAAATGGAGCAGAAAATTGCCCTACTAGAGCAGCAGTTAGCTGAAGCAGAAGCCAAAGAAAAACGAGCTAAGAGCATGGCTGAGCAAACCCGTAAAGGGCATGTTTACGTGATAAGTAATATCGGTTCATTTGGTGAGGATGTTTACAAGATTGGTCTGACACGTAGATTGGAGCCAATGGATAGGGTTAAAGAACTTGGTGATGCTAGCGTGCCATTCCCATTTGACGTACACGCCATGATCTATACTGACGATGCTCCTGCATTAGAAACAGCATTACACCGAGAATTCAGCTCTCAGCGTGTTAATGCCGTTAACCTTCGTAAAGAATTTTTTAGTGTTGATTTAGATGATATTAAGGAAGCTGTTGAAAAAATTGCAGGCGTAGAGGCAGAATTTAAGATGACCGCTATGGCTGAAGATTACTATGAAAGTTTGAGACTTGCAGAAGCAGCATAATAGTTACAGCACCTACAACTTAAATATAGGCACAAACTAAATTGTGCCTATATTAACAAGCGACTGGCGAAACTCTGAGCGTGCCATTACAGCACGCCCTATGCTATCTATTCGTCGAAAGAAATTGCGAACTCTACCCAATCAACGTAGTCACTTTTCTTGGCTTTAAGCCCTGCAACATCTATTAAAAACTTTTTCCTCAAGTCCTCTGCGGGGTCATCATGTTTCAATCCGTCGCGCATACTTCTTATTGTTTCAGGCAGCTTTACAGTGGACTCCATAGTAAGGAACCTATTCATATTTTCGAGAAAATCAAGTAGCGTTAAATTAGATGTACCATCTCCGTCAATTGCTACAATAAAGCCACTACTCCCCCTATGGAACGGGATAGTGTTCTTATCGATTTTAACCTCTTTCATTTTTTCTTGTAGATTTTTGAAACCATTATGCTCAGTGTCTCCCTCATGTGCTAGCCAACTCTCGTACACTTGGTAGTGCTTATCTCGCAAGGTAAATAGAATCAGTAATAAGTACGGGTTCATCGACTTGTCAGCACTACTAAGTACGGCTAGAAATTTATCAGCTAACTGCTCTGTGTCACGCAATGACAAATTAAACCTACCAGCAACTGTTGTGGATTATCAAATTTGGCCACCGAGTTAGAGTTTTTACATGAGTAAAAGTAACTTAAATTGCGGAATTTGACGTTAGGTTCATCCTACTCTGGCACACTTTGGGGCATTTTTGAGCTAAAAAATGCCACGCGTAAAAATTCAGGTTGTGATGTTTTTGGACAGAAACGTGTCAGCGAGTTTCCTAAATTAGTGATTTATGAATCACTTCAAGTATTGCAAACCTCCAATCAAGTGGCCAAATTCACTCAGCCACTACAGTACCACTACACTGTTGCTATAACGCCAACTCGTAAAGGTGATAAACGTCTTCACTGGTCAACGTTCTTGGGTTGCCTCCCATACAAACATCATCCATGGCTTTTTGAACCCAACCATCAATATCTGCATGCTTAACCCCAAGGTGAGCTAGCCCAGAAGGGATACCCACTTCACGAGACAACGTGCAAATCAGGTCCACCGCTAATAGGGCTGCATTAGTGTCGTCTAACTGAGACGTATCCCCACCCATCGCTTCAGCTACTTCCCTAAACGCACTTGGAACCGTTTGAGCATTGAATGCGCTCACCACAGGCAGCAAGATAGCATTACAAACGCCATGCGCTAGGTTGTGTGTTGCCGAAGGCTGATGTGACAACGCATGAACCGCGCCTAATCCGGCTGAGTTGAACGACATCCCCGCTAAAAATTGCGCATCAGCAAGTGCCGACCGAGCTTCTATGTTCGCTCCATCCTTTACTGCCATAGGCAGCCATTTGGCAATTAGCTTAACCGCCTCAAGTGCGGTCGGAAGTGTTAAACGATGGGCGCCAGGAGTCACAACCGACTCAATGGCATGGGTCAGCGCATCCATACCCGTTGCAGCGGTAACAGAGGCAGGCAAACCAACCATCAATGATGGGTCGTTAACCGCAACATCTGGAATCTGTTTGGTGTCGACGATCACCATCTTAACGAGATTCTTCTCATCGGTAATCACCGAATTGGACGTCATCTCCGCCGCTGTTCCCGCCGTTGTATTAATGGCAATAAAGAACGCACCGCTATTCTTAACCAGGCCGACCCCATTATAATCGGTGATTTCGCCGTCATTTGATGTGACAATACGAATCGCTTTCGCACAATCAATAGGGCTACCGCCACCAACCGCAATCAAACAATCGCACCCGCTCTGTTGGTAAAACTCAGCACCTTGATTAACCAAACTAACGGTCGGGTTAGGGCTGACCTTATCAAAGGTGACATAGTCGAACCCTTTATCATCGAGTGCACGATAAAGAGAATCTAATATCCCCAATTCAATCAGGTTTTTATCTGTCACTATCATTGCTTTTTTTACGGGTCGACAGTCCAACACTGCAACAGATTCTGCCACCGCACCTACGCCGGATAATGATAGTTTTGGTAAATTTAATGCAAACACCATAGTCATTCCTTTACGGTAAGAGCCCGACGGATCGGGCCGATATCAATTACTTCTCAACTCGCAATCCATACGTCTTGAACTTATCGAGTACATGATCCATCTCTTGGTTTGGAAGCACTGGAACGTCTGGCTGAATCGCTGCACATTTGAGATAAAGCTCAGCCAATACCTCGGTTTCATGTGCTAACCACAATGCTTTCTTCAGATTTTCACCAACGGTGATCATGCCATGATGTTGAAGAAGAATAGATTTACTTTGACGAATGCCAGCATCTACATAATCAGCCAACTTAGGAGAGCCAAAGGTAGCATAAGGTACACAAGGTATTTCTGCCGCGCCCGATGCTGCAACCATATAGTGGATCGCCTGGATTGGACGATTGAGTATAGACACTGCTGTCGCGTTAATGGCGTGGTTGTGAACAACGGCATGGCAATCCTCTCTCGCTTGGTAGCAGGTTAGGTGGAAAGCCCATTCGCTTGATGGAATTTTGCCTTCCTCAAATTCTCCGGATTCGCTGACAAAAACGATCTTTTCCGGTGTCAGATTCTCATATTCAATACCCGTTGGAGTGATCAATAAACCATCTTCATAGCGCACCGAGACATTACCTGCGGTGCCTTGGTTCAATCCCAGCTTAGTCATCTCTAAGCATGTATCGATAATGTCTTGTGCTAGTTCATTTCTTGTTATTGTCATCGTATTACTTCCTTAAGCTGGCGTTACGCCTTTCTTTAAAATGATGTTTCCGTATTTAGCGGTTTCGCCCGTCAGTACAACTGCAAAGCATTTTTCGGCGCGGTCGTAAAAATCAAAACGATCCATGTGTTCTAATGCAGGCTTGTCTTTCGTGGTCTTTGTGATTGCCGCCATGTATTTCGATTCAACTGTTGGGTCGAGCCGGTCACCCTCTACTGCTTGCATCATGATCAGCGGGCTTTGGCAGTACGCGTCGAGCTCAAATAGCGGTATTGTGCCCTCTAACAGCGTATCGATATTCACGCCATCGGCTCTTAGCACCACATGCGATCCAAACGTCTCCGCAGGAAAATGGGCGTCGGCAAACAGAATTTCATCGCCATGCCCCATTCGACTTAATACGGCAAGCAGTTCTGGGCTTATTGCCGGATGGATTCCTTTAAGCATTGTGTATTTCCTCCAATAACTGGGCGTATTGTTCACGGCTCTCAGACGGGGTGATGACTTGGTAAGCAGGCTTCATATTTTCTTGGGCATGATTGGCATCAATAAATACCCCAGCCCCTGCAAAGGCATACATCGCTGCCCCCGTCACTGTGGCTTCAGGCTGTTCAATCACATGGATAGGGATGCCAACAACGTCAGCTCTTATTTGGTTCCACAGTCTATTTTTAGACCCACCACCCACCACCATTAAACACTCGGTATTTAAGTGACAAGTCGTGGAAAGATAGTGCAGACTGCTCTTGAGTTTGAAGGCCAGTCCTTCTAGAGCGGCGCGGTATATCTCGCCCCTTGTGGTATTAATGGACAGGCCAGTAATCGCACCATTTCCTTTACCGTCACCACCAAGTAAAAAGGATGGATCGAACCTAACGTCATTTGCGCCGATAGGGGCCGCTTCCCCTTCCGAAACCATCACCGCGTATTTACTGCTGCTCTCGGCAATATCCGTAAAGTAGGTGTTGGCGACCCATTCCATTACTGCACTAGAGAGCCATTGGATTGCTGGGTTAAACAAACCATTTTTAGCATCAAGCTCTGTTGTCATGCCCTCTTTGAGATAGTCAGGTTTTAACTGAGGACGTGGCGAACGAGCCATCAAGATCTCCCAAGTCCCTGAGCTTAAGAAAGACTGATTCTCTTTGGCACCAGAGCCGAACAAAGCAAACTGAGTGTCGTGACCTGCTGAAATCACTGGAACTCTGTTTGGAATGCCAAGCAGGAAGGCGACATCGTCTTTTAAACAACCCACTATTTCGCCCGCTTCAACCATGGGAGGAAAGTGCGCCTTCGTCAGCTCTAGGTACTGTAATAACCCTTCATTCCAGTCACCGCTGTCTAGGTCCGTCATCATCGACGTGCCAGCCATGGTTCGATCGGTTGTTAATTCGCCCGTCAGCTTTTGTGTCAACATCGACGAAATAAACACCCACTTATCCATATTGCTATAGACTTTTGGTTCGTTGTCTTTCAACCACTTAAGCTTGAATAAGGTATTGAACGAATAGTCCCCGATGCCGTTGGTCAAATACAGTTCATCGCGGTCAATATCTTGCGAGACCTGGCTCATCACAGGCGCGGTACGAGCACATTTCCAAGAAATAATGGGATAGATCTGCTTTCCATCTTTATCGAAGGGCGCCCCGTCCACTCCAAAGGTAGTGACAGAAACGGCAACAATATCCGTCGAATTAATTTGAGCAGTTACCTGCTTTGAACACTCAACAAGCTTTTTCCAAATCTGTTGAAAATCCCAAACATGTTTAGTGCCATTCTGTAGCGTTTCATTAGCAATATAGTGCGACGCAACAATTTCACCTTGTTGGTTAATCGCAATAGAGCGGACGTTGGTGGCTCCGCAATCAAGAATAATAGCAATCGACATAACTCACCCCTTTAAGGCCTACCCCAAGTTGGGGCAGGCAAAATTAGTTACCTATTGAATTACTTATAGATAGGGCCGAAGTTCTGACAAGCGCGATAGTCCTGTCCCTCAACATCCTGACCAAATGCAGACCAAGTATGCGGACGAAAGATGTCTGGGCTATCCACGTTATGCATCGATACCGGAATACGCAGCATTGCAGCGAGAGAGATTAAATCGCCGCCAACGTGGCCTGAAGTGATAACACAGTGGTTAGCGCCCCAGTTTGCCATAACTTCATAAACCGATTTAAATGCTCCTTGGCCAGTCAAGCGAGGGACGAACCAGGTCGTTGGCCAAGTCGCGTTAGTGCGCTCATTTAGGGTGTTATGAACATCTTCTGGCAGTTCGATAGAGTGCCCCTCAGCAATTTGCAGCACTGGGCCAATACCCGCGATAATGTTGATTCTATGCATGGTAAATGGCATGCCACCTTCAGTTAGGAACTGAGACGAGAAGCCGCCCCCACGGAAGTATTCTTCAATGGCTGGGCACCATTTCGTTGCATTTAGAGACGCTTCAACGTCAGCCTGTGTCAGTTCCCAGTGCGGTTTCATCGCCGGCTTACCATCAGCTGTTTTCGCTTTACCTGCCCCATCGAGCGCTGCTGAGCCAGAGTTAACTAGGTGCAAGAAACCGGAATCTGGGCGGGTCCCTGTCACACGCTCTACCGCATCTTCAGACCAGTAGGTACGAACATCATGGAAAACCTGAGCCTCACCCGTCAGTAGCTTACCAAACATCATATTTACGCCGTTCAACGCGTCGTTTTCTGTTGCCACACAGATTGGTTCACGAATGCCGTTCCAATCAAATGAGGAGTTCAAGATGGCCTCTGAAAAATCGCCATTGGGCAAATGATCGGTCCAATGACGCTGACCTTGGAAGCCAGCCAGAATAGCATTGTGTCCTAGCGATTCTTCACCAAAGCCTAGATCTGCAAGTTTTGGGTTGCCTTGCATCAAATCGCGCATGATCATGGTCATCTTAATGACGGTATCCCAATCCTCTGCTTTACGCTCTTCGGTGAAAGGGGTGCCGTTATAATCTTTACCTTCTTTACACCAGTCTCGTACCCAAGCTCGCGCCAGTTCAAACTCTTTCTTGTCATAGACTTCTCGATCCAAACGGCGTTTGATTTCTGTCATATCGACATATTCATTACGCATGTCCAGATACTTCTGGAAGAACTCAGGGTTAACCACAGAGCCCGCGATGCCCATAGATACAGAGCCCATCGAGAGATAAGATTTACCGCGCATTGACGCGACGGCTAAACCTGCACGGCAGAAGCGAAGAATCTTGTCCTGTACGTCACTTGGGATTGACTCGTCTCCTGCGTCTTGCACTTCTTTGCCGTAAATTGAGAATGCCGGTAAACCCACTTGTGAGTGGCCTGCCATCGCAGCGGCTAGGTATACTGCACCTGGACGCTCAGTACCATTGAAGCCCCAGATGGCTTTTGGTGTATGCGGGTCCATATCAATGGTTTCTGTGCCATAACACCAACACGGTGTTACTGTCAGTACAAGGCCCACATTTTCACGTTTAAATTTGTCAGCCGTCGCAGCAGATTCTGCTACACCACCAATACAAGAGTCGGCAAGGACACACTCCACTTTCTCTCCGCTAGCATGGCGAATATTCTCTTGAATAAAATGAGCTGCGCGCTGAGCCATTCCCATAGTTTGATCTTCAAGAGATTCGCGTACACCCATTTGACGACCGTCGATGGTAGGACGAATACCGATTTTAACTAACTGTGACATCATTGATGCTCCTTATTATTTCTTTAATTCAGGGGGCAGGTTAATGCTGCCCCTGTGGATAATTCTTTACTTAACTTGGTAACCTTTTGCGCCGTAGTACACTAGGTAAACGAAGCCAATGAATGGGATAACAAATGCGGCGCCAATGCCTGCTGCATCTGAGATTTGCCCCATGATGGCTGTTAGCAGTGCACCACCCAGGATTGCCATGATTAGGAAGCTTCCACCAAACTTTGAATCAGACCCTAAATCTCTCAGTGATAGTCCAAAAATAGTTGGGAACATCAGAGACATACATGCAGACACACCGACTAGTGCATAAGCTCCTGCTAACCCACCAACTACTATGATTACAGCAACTAAAATCGCAGCGATCGCAGCCAAAGCAGCAAGTAGTTTTTGTGGTTCAATGTGTTTCATTAGCGCGACACAAACCCAGCGCATGACAGAGAAAATCACAATAGATGTCAGTAGGTATGTTGATGCTTCTGCTTCTGTACCGCCGACTTCTTGCATCACGTAACGAATAGTCCATGACCAACAACCAATTTGCGCACCGACATAGAAAAACTGAGCTAACACGCCTTTGGTGAAGTGGCTTCGCTTGACAATACGGCGGTACGCCTGACCAAATGTAGACTCACCGGTAGTACTTGTGTCCTTTGCGGCCGGCATCTTAGTTTTAAGAATCAATAGCCAAATTAAAGCAATAACAACTGCTACGCCCATATAGGGCATCATTACTGCGTACAGTTCGTCAGATTGAATTTTCGCTAGTTCGTCAGCAGCCATGGCCGCACGTTCACTATCCGTTGCAGGGTTTAGTTGCGATAAGATGTAAAATTTGCCAATTAACACCCCAGTGATCGAACCAATAGGGTTACAAGCTTGAGCAATATTTAGACGTCGAGTTGCGGTTTCTTCAGGACCCATCGCTAATATGTATGGGTTGGCACTTGTTTCTAGAATGGAGAGACCGCCAGCTAGAACAAATAATGCCAGCAAGAAAGGTAAATATTCCATTGCTTGCGCGGCGGGATAAAATAGCAGTGCGCCGGTTGCAAACAATCCAAGGCCCAAAAGCACTCCGGCTTTATAACTGTATCGCTGTATGAAAAGCGCAGCGGGAAGAGCCAAACAAAAATAAGCGCCATAGAAAGCCGTTTGTACCAAACCGGATTGCATATCGGTTAAAGTAAATACTTTTCGAAACTGTGCAATAAGTACATCAGTCATATTATTTGCCAAACCCCACATGGCAAAACAACAACATAGTAGCCAAAAAGCAAATTTAATTTCCTTTGGTATTACCTCTACTTTATTATTCCTCTGTGTTTCAGACGAACTTATATTGAGAGTATCACTCATAAGATATCCTTATTATTAATTAAATTATTTATTTTATTTTAAATTTTGTTTTGTTTCACGTTATTACAAATCAGTTATTACTACATCTACCGATTCGTTATCACATATTTTAAGAAGACTTCTTTTTTTGTATTTAGATTTATCGGCAATTAGAATAACTTGATCAGATATATCGATAAAACTTCTTTTTATTTGATAGTTATATTCATTTGAATCCCAAACTCCTGAGTCATAATCAAACCCAACGCAGGAAAAGAAGCAGACGTCCAAAGACATATTAGCCAGTGTCTCCACTGCTAGTGGACCATAGAAACTACTGTACTTCTCGGAATAACTGCCACCAGTACAAATTATATTAATATTACTTTTACCTTCAAGGGCAATAACATTCTGAAGAGAATTGGTAATAATAGTGCAACTGATATTTGGAATCTCTCGAGCGAGACACCAACTCGATGAACTTGCGTCTAAACCTATTACCATGTCTTCTTTAATATAATCTAACGCTTTGCTTACCAGTAATTCCTTTTCTTCTATATAGTCCTTAGAACGCGCATGAAAAGAAAGACCTTCATCAATTTCTTGAACACTAATAGCCCCACCATGAACTCTTTTAAGGGCGCCCGATTCATCAAGCTTTTTTAAATCTCGACGAATGGTTTCCACAGAAACATTAAAGGCTTCTGCTATTTCTTCGACGGTTGCACTTCTTTGATCATTTATTAGCTCAACAATTTGTAGGCTTCTCATAATGGTCTCCCGCTTGCTTGATTATTAATTTACCAACGAAAAAATGGCAAAACTGTGACGAAATCGCCATCAAGCCCGTTATTGACCGATTTGTGACTGATATTGTGGACTATTAAACACAAATGCCCGCAAATTATAAAAACAGTCATTCATTAATAAGGAATTATAATTGTTAGAACAGATTGTAATCACCACTTACATAGATTGAATGATATTGCGAATACTTGCCTATTTAGACCAAAGCGTATAACTCAGGAGAGGTGAGGACACGAAATGTCTGCACAGAGACAGTAATAAGTATCCACCAAGTAAACATGAAACAATGATTAGCTGAACTTGGCTAACTAAAGTGGGTAAAAACAGGAGAATTAATACTCTAAGAAACTTTGGGGCATTTCTGTGTCAGTAACCTTGCTAAATTAGCAATTCATGAATAACTACAGGCATGGAAAACCACTAACTCGGTGCCATGCGTGAATAGACCAGTTCAAGGCGCAATGCCCCTCGATCATCATCGAATAATTTACTTAATAAAGATGCTTCGGGCTTGTTCAACACTCGGGATTTAACGTTGGCTGCGCAACGCTTAATCCTTATCTGTTATAAGAAAAATCACTTATAGGACTTATGCATTTGAGTTGATTTACTTTCAAGATCAAATTTTGCTTCATACAAATGAAGCATTAATGCTTCTAGCAAGTCTATTGCTAAAGACAAGTCCTTTCTTTGGGGCGAAATCAATTTATGTGCAGCACTATCACCCATGAATTTTAGAGTTAACAGCCCTTCGGTAATACTTTTTGGCATCCCTACGATATCGTTTAATTTTTCTATTTTTATATGAAACTTCCACGCTACACTATCAGTGATACCTTGGTCTATGCATATCGCTTCGAGCAGTGTTCGTATGGCTGTTGCAGTAGGGATTGCTAGACCGTACTTAAACGAAGTAACAATATCTCGATATAAATCCTGCAGTTCATCTTTGATGTAACAAAAGTTTTTAGGGTTGCGATGGCTAAAAGTATGTTCTGGATAAAAGGTAGACACATACACTTGCTCAACCCCATCATTCATACCAGCGCATGTATATTTATCTTCTAAGCAAGCAGAATCACAACCCATACAAACCCAAAACGTATATTCAGATTCCTCTAAAGGTGAACTTTCATCAACGCAACCATCATCTTCATCAAAATATACGATTTTTGTATGAGAACTCTTAGCTGTGTGATTCGTTGTTCGATTACAGCTGTTACAGTGAATTTTTTTAATTTCGCCCATTGTTTGCCTTTTCTTATAACATTTTAATATCGTTAGGCACGAGCTCACACTTTCAGCCCCCAAAATTCATTGCTTAACCAACTGAAAAATAAGCATATAATACAGTATGAATCCGATTTTTCAGGTGCAAACCGTGCAAACACACATTTCTTCCTATTCAAGGCTCGTTATCACTGAAGAACTTCCATTTAGTTATCGAATATTCAATAGCTTAGAAACACTTAAACAACGTATTCGTGCGTGGTTGTGATTGAAGTTCAGTCTCTAGTGGTCTAGTGGTCTAGTGAGTTAGAAAGTTGAGGACAAAGTTAGAACTCTAGGCACGACGAATAAGGCAAATATTGCTCGTCGTTTGTTATGTAGCTTTTCCCGACTTTTCTAAGGCTTTTTTTATCTCAGTTTCATGTAAACGCTCGACGGACAAATAGTCAATCACTTTGGCGTAACGACCACCAGTATCGATATACTTTCTTTTCTCAGGAGTATTGATACTAGGCGTGATACAAGCAAAATCACACAGATTTAGATAAAAAGATCTTGCAATGCGATATGCCGCCACTAATTCATCCGTAGTTGTGCCGACAGTTAATATTGATTCTAATTCAGGTTGTTTTTCAATTTTTGCTGGTACGAGTACGCCTTTTTCAGCTAATTCGATGTAAATTTCTGGGATACCCAGCTTCTCAGACAGACTAAATATTGCACTACAAGCATAAAGGTAAGAAGACAGCGTCATTGGCTTGTTTACGTCTCTCAAGGTTTTATCAATCCTCATCTGAGCGGTAGATAATTCAGACTCAATATCCTTGAATACGCCTACATTTGGGGATGGTAGCCCTTGCGTTGGAGAGCCTAAGAAGAAATTTGTATGCAGACGTGGATGGACCTTAAAGTTCACTTCAATACATGAAAGATATTCTGTCTTACCGATTTGCTCAAAGTACGAGAACAATTCCTGCCGGTGTGAGCGATAAGTATCTAGATTGTTTTTATGCGACACAATTTCAATCTGCTTGGCAGATTGCTCAGTTGAGTGTAATCGGCTAATAAGAACGGATAAAGGAATAGCTAATGAAAGTAAAGCCAAGGGCAATACTGAAATGTGTAAGAACGTATTAAAGCCTTCAGCATTCAAAAGCACGTCATAGTCTTGCCATGCTAAAAAACCTGTTCCAAGAAAATATAGAATCGGAGCTAGAATTACCAACCAAAGTAACCCTTGTTTAATTAGCCCTAGCTCAGGATGAAGAGTCAAAACAAATCGGGTGCGCTCTACAAAATTGCTTCCCTTCGATAAAAAAACAAAAATCAGGCCGAAAGCCATGACCAGTGGTAATAAAATCAAGGCGATAAGTTGCGCCATATTTAAAATATCCTCCTGCTGCATAACGCTAATTAGACGGCCAACAGCCGAATTTTACGCTGATATAATGCCGTCATTTACCTACTGACTCAATTACAAATCAAAACTTATCAATAAAATAGAGAAGTTAAATCGCTATGAGTTGCATAGCTTTTAGGTGTGTGAGATTCACATAACTTTTTGTAGTGCCAATTCATATTAACATTATGTGAATGAGTATTAACTCTAAGTGATTTCGGGGCATTTTTGAGCTAAAAAATGCCACGCGTAAAAATTCAGGTTGTGATGTTTTTGGACAAAAACGTGTCAGGACTAGTAACCGGAAGGTTTCTATCGGATTAGAAAAAGTATCTTGAAGCCTTAAACGTTTGTATGGGAAATCACTTCGACCAAAACTCATTTGCTACAAACTCATGATGCTTCAAAGAGCTCTGACTATCAAAGTGAGCTTTAGTAAACAAAGAATACAACGAAAATATAATGTCATGTGATTGTTCAACAATGTCAGCAGCATCAGAATAGACCAAGCCAAAATCTGTAGCTTCAAAAGCTCTTCGACCAGCGGATTCAGTTGATTGAAACTGTTTATGCGAGATCATTTTGTTACGAGCATTATTTACTCGAATTCCAAGCTCAGAAGTAACTAGAGTTCGGTATTTTTCAATCGCTACTTCAGCCAAATTATCAAAGGCACTCATTTTTCGATTTGCTTCTTCCACACGCAAATACTCGACAGATTCATCTGAAACAGAACCATTCAATGAGACGATATTTAAATCCTTGGTGTCTGAAAACCATTTTTTAAGTTGGCTTTTAAAATTAGTGTCTTCTAACGCTTTTATAACATTATGTACGCTAGTCACTTTAGGCTGAGTATCAAACATAATTGCACGCATCTCAGACAGGACGTGCATATACAATGAGAAACGCAAAGTATTTGCGCCACTGGCAGCATAAGAACCATCCCACAGTTTCAGGTGCTCTGAGTCACCAATAAGATGAGAAAGTAGCTTTTGATTCTGGTCTGCTAAAAAGTAGGTATTCACAATACTAGAAAGCATCATTGCATTCTTATCAATTCTTTTAATTAATACGCTCATATTTCCTCAATTTACCTAGCCCAATTAAGGGTGAACAACGCCTCCATCCAAGCCTAAAGCATTATGCCATAGCCACTAAATTTGAAGTAGAAGCAAAAATGCCAAGCGTTGTGAATTCCTCTTGAATTGATTGTTAGGTTTTTTGCATCATGTTGATAACTTGGCTTTGGATTGCATGAGTTAGAGGACTTAATTGCTGCTGAAACTCTTCCACCGCTTTAGTCCAAGAATGAGATTTGCTATTAAATTCATCGGAATTGACTAAGTTTTCAATATGATTGACTGTAGTCATTAAATTTCCAAGTAGCTCGTGGAGCCCTTTAATCTCCCAAAATGCAAAAGGATACTGCATAATTAATTTTGATAGGTCTTCAAAAGCCATAGACATCTTTTTAGCAATATCTTGTTTAGCACCAAAGTTTGTTCGCGTTCTGGAAACTACACATTTTTCAGCCCAAAACTTCAACTCTCCAATCAATTCACCAGCCTTCTCTAAATGGACAGCTTTGCGTGTATAAATATGGTTTGACGTATGTGCTTCTTTAGAGTTCGCATGATTGATAGCAGCTAACATTTCAGAGTGATTTCTATCGATGTATTTTTCATGCCGATCATGCTTCCTGTTTATTTCTTGTTCTATTGTATTTTGTCTACGATTTAGCCTATGAACCGAAAATAAGGCTAAAATTGCTAATAGTGGAGTCACTACTTTTAGCACATCAAACACTGCGTCCATCGATCATTTACCTCTTAAAACATAACGCCACGTTAAGGTATGAGCAACGCTACCACAAAACTTAAGTCATTGTACCATAAACACTTAAGCTAAACTTTGAACTGAAGCCGCCGAGCGTTGGGAATCACTCTTAAACGTTTTGTTAGGCATATAGTTTCTTTTGATAAGCATTGACAGTTCTCAAACTTATTTTCATCGAATAAGATATAAACAAGTTGCTATAACCTAAATCAAATAATTTTTTTATTGTCGCTTTCCCTATTGGAGTGATTTGATTGTTACGCTTTCTGTTGTCAGGATGTATAGGCTTCAATAGGTGTATATGTTCTGAGGAAAACCTATCTTGCTCAGCATTTAAACGCTCGATTTCTAATTTTCTTTCCTCATACAACTTGTTTATTTTATCTGCCAATTTTTTCATTTCTTTTTTGTATAAACTTTCAGCATTCCTAAAAATATAACTATCAGTACTAATTGTGAGGATATAATTACCATTCATATTTTCGACTAATCGTTCATATACTTTTTCAGCTTTTACTGCAGCACCATGATTATATGAGAACTTTTGTGAAACAAATTTTGACACATCATCAGTGTTTAGATCAGAAAATAAATCTGCGAGTGAATGAGCTGAGTTATTTCTGAACTCAATCAGGTCTTCTATCAATATCCTATCACTTTGCTCTAGCACACCTTCGGAAACAAGAATATCCCATAGCTTCTGATATTTCTTCTTTGTTTTAGGGGTTATTCTTGGCTCTCCCAACTTACGTTGGTCATTAGACTGAATAGTCCTCATAGCGAAATTTTTAATTTCCTCGACATAGAAGACTACTAAAAGAACTTCATATGAACGATATTTCAAAATATTTGATTCTAAAGCTCGAAGCCTATCGCTAAATGGATTAAATCTCACCACCTTCTCCTTACAATATGCCTAACGCTTTCTATGCGGCTTTTAGCCGCTTTGCATACTCCTACTATCCAGTCTTTATAATTACTTTTCAATTGATAATCAATAGATTAATGAGAGGTAATGGATATTAGATTGCAAAATGAATCATAATTTTTAAAAAGCATACTGCGACACTCCCTCGGATAACTACAGGTAAGGGAAACTTTCATTCAAAAGAAGTAAATTAGCTTTAGTGATAACAAACAATGGGCAAAACTAAGTTAATACTTAACCAGATATCACCAGGCAGTCACAGACTCGAAGGAAGATAATTGCGCTAGTTCTTGTTTAAATTAAGGCAACTCAGTACATCTAAAAACCTCAACCACTGTACTTTTTAACCGCTAGCCAACTTTCAAAACGTATTACGTCTTTTTTAGGATTGCCCATTGCACTCGTAAATCTTGCTGAGCTACAGGTTAAATTAAGATCAGGGAATGTCTCTTGTGCATCAAATAAGGTATTAAAATACTGACACCCAGAACCATCGTCAGTGAGCTCCCCTTTTTTGACTCCGCAAACAATGACACAGGTATATGGGTTCCATGATTTTTTACTCATTGACTACTTCCCCATTTTATATTCTTTAACGACCGACGTGCTGGGCATGATTCAAAGATATAAATTGAGTTGTCAATCGATAGTCAGTAAAAATATCTGACTATCTATAATCGCTGGATTATCCTTTTTTAAAATCCACAACCAATTGATTATCTACAAGATCTCTGCCTATCTCATAATCTGGATTAAACGTACTCAGGTTATGCATTGCAATAGCTCCCATGGATACCACACCAACAGCGCCGGTAACCCCACCCCAAACACTTAATCCACAAGCGGCTACCCGACCGACAGTATAGACTCGACAACGTAGCCCTTTACGCTCAATTGCATGTTCTAGCATTTGCACTACTTTCATCATATTGCCGCCAACCGCCACGACTTCAAACGATTGTCGATTTTGGATCATGTTATCCAGTAAGCTGCTAGATATCTCATCGTAAACAATTTTTCTCTTAACTTTCGTGACCTTAGTTTTATTCTTTTTAAAAATACTCATGTGAAAACTCCTTATAATGACCTCTAATTCAATCAAGCTTTTATCGGTTACTGTTTCTCTCCACATTCAGGACAGAACTTTACCGTGGCATCGCCAAGCTCGATTTGGCAATTAGAACAAGTTTTCATACTTTGTTTTTTTCTAAGCATCGCAATATGAATAACACAAGGAATAGTGACGCTATATGCAGGACCAGCCACATCGACAGCCGTCCACGCCCCGCCAATAACCCAACCAATTGGACCGGTTAATATTGAAGCCCAACGAGCAATAGCGGCATTGGTGGTCAGCATCAAACCTCGACCTAAAATTAAGCGAGCAATTTGGTTTGCCACTATCAAGGTTAATTGGTACGACTTAAATCCTCCCATCCTAAATGCTTGAATAGCTATCATGGTCGCAGTGCCACCTTTCGATAGACTTTCATAGCCTAACTCTTTCACGAGCGATAATTGCTCTTCTTCCGACATCTTACCTATCGCTTGCTTTAATACCTTCTCCATAATGGCATTTTCCATGACAACAACGGGATCGCTCTTACTGACATCCGCTTTCAGTTTCTTCGCAACGTCATAAACGATTTCTTGATAAGTAGGGCCTTGTTTACGCCAGGCATTGGCAAACGAGTTACCACCCATATCTCGGATTTCTTTGGCAATCACGCCATAGTATTTTTGATGGTACGGGGAATAACGCTTGTACACTTCGCTAGAGGTTAAATCTTCCGATAGTTTCTTTTTCAAGTAATCGACCAACACGCTTAAATCATCGTTAGACGCATTTTCTAATACAGGGTTAAGGTCTTTATCGTAGTTCTTATCTGGAATGGTAATAATAGTAAGTGACATACTGCTCTCTCTTTATCGTGTAAATTTGTCATCATGATAAGGAGCTCGATGGCACTATTTGCAAAACAGGTAAAATGAATCGATAGTGTGATAAAAATCACAAAGGGCAACCGTTAGGCTGAACAATGAAAATGGGCAATAGCGCCATTACGCAATTCACATACATTCAATGAAGCTATTACATTGCTGCACGCACTGCTAATTCATCCGCCTTAGCATTGCCCTCTATCCTCGCATGCGCCCTCACTTTCACCACATGAACAAACTTACGTGAGCGTAGTTCATCAATCATTAGCCATAAGTGTCGATAAGCGACCGGTTTTTTATTTGATTTTCGCCAGCCACGCGCTTTCCACCCGTTAATCCATTCATTGAATCCTTTCACACAAAAATCACTGTCTGAATAAATCGTATCGCCATCGCTTGCCAGCTCTAACCCCTCTACTAGCGCCATGAGTTCAAGTTCAGCATTGTTCGTTAGCCTATCGACCGTAATGCTTTCCGTATGCACAAGCGTATTCATCTCATCATAAATGGCTATCCCTATCCCGCCCTTGATGCAACCACCTTGATTATTCGGTGCTGCACCATCCACAAAGATGGCGTATTTAGTCGTGTCTAACATGTCATAATATCGATTGTTCATTTTTTATTCCTTAATTTTAAATTTAATACTATCGTGCTATTCGTCATGAACTTCATAACTGCAATGGATATTGATTAGGTGCGACTTTGCTCAATCATATTTTCAATCCATTCGATAACATCACTCTCAATCCATGCTACGGCTCTATCACCTAAGCTGACGGATTTTGGAAATTCATCGCTATTCATTTTCTTATAAATACTTGAACGGCTTAATGCGGTTAAATTGATTACTTCTTTTAATCTAATTAATCTCATGATTTATTCCTCGAATGGTTATTTTCATGAGAAGTGGTAAAGTTGTTTTTAAATGTTGCTTATTTTTGACTACTACCAAAATTACGCTTACCTGAACCATAAATTTTTGATTCAAATTTTGCTAAGTAACTAAGGCGATTAAAAACGCAATTAAACTTATAAATAAAAGATTCCTGCCATATTTTTAACAAATAGAAAGGTTCACTCTTTGGAAAATGAACTAATGTGAATACATCTTCAATGTCACACTTCATTGCACTCGCCCAGGCGCAATAAATCATTCCAGCCAAATTATCTTCCACTGTTCTATAATTACCCAGACCATTAAAAGCATCACCATTAAGAAATATACCAAGGTGATAATGAACGTTATTATTTACACCAAACTCCCGGCACCAAACATATTCCATTTCTGACTTATGGACTCGTATCCCTTTACGTTTATTTTTTCTTTCACGAGCTTTTATTTTGGCTTTCAGTGAGTCAAAGAACCGACTGATCACTCGGCTATCGATAGATGCTGAAATAGGGGTGTGTAGATCTACCCTCACCACCAGCGTCCTTGAATGATTATTCAATGCCTTTTTCATGACAGCCTGTATGACATCAAGATATTTTGGATTACTCGGGTACTTATCAAGAATACTCCAACCATTGTGATCGGAAAGTTGTGGGTATTGGTTTAAAGGAATGGTTTTCATTTTGAGGCTCCTACGTGATTAATTCATAGGAGGTGATGAGTTGTTCTAGATTGGATGATTACTTGAATGGTTAGTTGGTAGGTGATTTGTGATTCAGCTATAGGGTTAAAGATTAGTATTAACATAACCGACATAGGTCATACTCGTATCAGGTATTTTATACCTCACAATTTAAGAAAATAATTAATAGAAAAGCACTCTGACAAAGTGGCCAAACTAACGCTATAAAGCTATATAGATAGTTATCAACAAAAATACAATCACTTTAAAGTAACTTAAAAACAGCTTCATAATAACTTTGACAAGCCTTTAAATTAGCTATATTTTTACTTTTTATCTACTTTAAATTCAAAAATATAGAGTACGTTCTATGTATAAAACCAGTAAATCCGCATTTCAATCAAAGTTACAAGCTCACTTAAAGTTAATGCTTTCCTACTCAAAAGACATGAGAAATTACCCCTATCTACCACTGTTTGGGGCAAAATCAACTGAAGAATTAAAAGCGGATTATAAAAAATTCATATCTAAACGTAAGTATCTTGAATCAGAAATTTCACAAAATTTAAACTCATTCATCAATAGCAAAATAATCACAGAATCAGACATTCCTTGGTTCGATATAGCCAATACCAGAATGTGTTTTTTCATTTGGTATAACTGCATTAAAATTCAAATAACATCTAAAATCTACAACACATCAGTCTCTCTAGTACCCACATTACAGGGAGACTCCGCTATCCATAATCCGCCAATATATTTACCAGATAATATTATAATCTCACGAATTCCTGAGATTATTTTTGGTTACGAATATAATACACACATGGAACTCAATCAAAGCCCAACCCCTCAGTCTTGCTGGGAAGAAACATTAGCCTTTATGAGTATATTAAACATTGATAAACACAAGAAAGTGGCATTTTTAGAATGTATACATCAACTATATTTAAGCGCATATAAAATTGACTCATTTTCATGGTTAGATAAAACAGATGAAACTTGGGCGTTAGAATACATCAAAGATACCATTTTAAAATATAAAGATATAAGTCACTTATTCCCCTCGTCATTTCCAGCAAAACATTATAAAGATGTCATCATTCTACTATTTGATGTTTCATCCATATCAAATGATGAAAAATCAGAATCACTAACAAAATTAAAAAAAGCATGGCAGCAGCAAAAACACAGAAACAAGCTAAATGAAAAAAACAAAAAAAACTACAACTACATAATGCATGAAAATATTGGAAATAAAATAAACACTATAAAATCACAATGGGAAGAACGTGCCAACAGTGGGAATTCAGAGCCTTGGAACAAGCGTATTTTCAACAAAAATGAAATCTTAGAGATGTTAATTGATGCGGAATTTGAAAGATTAAAAGACATACCACCAGAAGAAATAAAATAAAAAATTAGATATCAATGATAAGTATAAAAGTTGAAAATACCATGTAAGAGTGGTGAGGCTGTAAATTATCATCGTCCCATTTTTAATTTAGCTATGTGTAAGTGAAAATCTCACTTACACACACTAAGGAAATTTTATTTAATATAAATAAAATTCACATGACTTGCTTCAATCTCACACCATCAGCTACACTGTAACTTCCGTAGCTAGACTTTTCGATATGTCCTCACTCCACCAACTCATCAGAACTCGTCGACGATCTAAGTAATCTGTTCGATTGTAAGCAGCTCTAATTTGATTTTTATCAGTATGGGCAAGAACAGCTAGGATGTACTCCAACCCAAAGTGTTAGGCTTTCAGCAAGCTTATCTCCCTCTCCAACATAAACAATGTTAATATATGTGCATCTCATTTCAGGGTTATTAACGCTTTTAACGAAGTGGCCGGACAAACTGTCATAAAAAAATCGAAAAGTCCCCCAAAAATACCCCCAATGCACATTACAAAAAACAAAGGTAAATAAATTCAAATGGTTAACAACAGTATCCAGTGGTTTCCGGGCCATATGCACAAAGCTCGTAAAGAAATAGAAGAAGTTATCCCTAAAATCGACGTAATTATTGAAGTGCTGGATGCGCGTATTCCGTTCTCTAGTGAGAATCCGTTAATTTCACATCTGCGCGGTGATAAACCTTGTATTAAAGTGCTCAACAAACGTGATTTATCCGATCCGGAGCTAACCCAGTTATGGATCGATCACTTTGAAAAAGAGCAAGGCGTTAAAGCCATGGCGATCACCACTGAAAATCCACAAGAAGTGTTTAAAATCATGGAGTTATGTCGAAAGTTAGCGCCACATCGTAGTGATATTGGTAAAGATATTCGCACCATGATCATGGGTATACCGAACGTAGGAAAATCAACGATTATCAATACGTTGGCCGGTCGCATGATTGCACAAACGGGTAACCAGCCAGCGGTAACGCGTCGCCAACAGCGTATTAATCTACAAAACGGCATAGTATTGTCGGATACCCCTGGGATTTTATGGCCTAAAGTTGAGAATCCGCACAGTGGTTTTCGTTTAGCCGCAACTGGCGCGGTTAAAGATACGGCAATGGAATATGATGAAGTGGCTTTTTATACAGTGGAATACCTTGCCAAGGAATACCCAGACTTATTGAAAGAGCGCTACAATATTGAAGAATTACCACAAACAGAAATTGAGTTGATGGAAGAGATTGGGCGTAAACGTGGTGCATTGCGCGCTGGTGGCCGAATTGATTTACACAAATCGTCTGAAATTTTATTGCATGAATTACGCAGCGGTACATTAGGAAAAATCACTCTTGAGCGACCAGAAATGATCACTCAAGAATTGATTGATGTAGAAATTGAAGCTGAACGTAAAAAAGAAGCACAAATTAAGAAAAAAGAAGAGCGCCGTAAACGTTATCTGCGTAATAAACGCTAGTTATTTCCTGAGCGCTCGCAGTTTGCTTTTCTTTTAGCACGGTTTGATTGATTCGCGGCGGGTTTCCCTGCCGCTTTTTTACGCTCTTTAATTAAATGACGGATCGCCAAGATCGGATGTGGCATTAACATGCGAGGACCCGCATAAATCATCACCTCACGCATTTGAGCTTTTGGTTCTGGTTTATAACAGTGGATTGGGCATTTATTGCAGGTTGGTTTGGTTTCACCATAAGGGCAACGATCTAAGCGCATTTCTGCGTAATCTAACAAACTTTGGCACTCTTGGCATAACACCTGATGATTTTTATCGCCCAAGTTAGTAGCATGATGGGCACGACAATAAATGCCAGTCATTGCTTGCAAGGTTTTATATTCAGTTTGCAACGAACCGATAAGTAATTCGCTATTTGAAAGTGTTTTTTTCATTGGTCTATTTATTGATAATTAAAGATAATAAAACATCTTCCAGTTGTTGCCATGGCATTAACTCGCTATCGATCACTTCAATTCGAGATTCATAACCTTCCAGTGTCATTTGATTGACTGATACAACACCATTCGACATATTAAACGCATAGCAGCCCTGATCGGTATTCATTACCGCTTTGACTCGCTCGGCAGTGAGCGATGACAACATAGAAAATAGTTGATCAAAATTGAAAATAAACTCTGCACCAAATAACCAACCACAACTAAAATAACCTTGTCCTTTATTTTCTTTACGAACGTATTCTTGTCCTGGTTGTAAGCCAAATTGTGGATCTAAATGACCATGGCTATGACTTGAATGTTCTGATGCCGTTAACGCTTCTGCGACTCTTACCTGTTTAAGTAAAACTAAATCAATTGAACCTTGTGACGTTGTCACTAGCTGTAATCGTTCAGCGCCTAATGGATGCTTGAGTTTAAACTGTTCAAACCAAAGGATTAAATTATCGATATCTTGTTCAGATGATTGATCCGCTTTATTGGCGATGATAATTTGAGCGGAGTCAAGTTGGTCATTAAAATTTTGATTAGCCGTATATTTTTCATCTGAGATATGACGAGGATCAACTAAAGCAATGGTCGCTTTTAGATCAACATAAGGAGCGAATTGCTCAGAGAGTAATTTGGAAGTCACTTCTTTGGGATGACCGAGTCCCGTTGGTTCAATCAATAAACGGTCGGGCTTGGTTCGTAATAGCGCATTAATACCCACAGACATTGGGACACCAGCGGTACAGCACATACACCCACCAGGGATCTCTTTGATCATCGCGCCTTGCTCGGTCATCAAGGCACCATCAATACCAATTTCACCAAATTCATTAACTAAAACCGCCCAATTTTCGTCTTTAGGCTTATTCTTTAATAAATGTAAGATGGTGGTGGTTTTACCCGCACCTAAAAAACCGGTAATGATATTTGTAGCGACTCGCTGTGACATAGATGCTCCTTGTGAGAGCCGGCAGTATATACTTTTATTGTTTGAATTTGCAGTATTAGTTGATGGAGGGCTCGGTTATAACCTCCACAATTCATCCCGTTAATCCATTGGTCGGGTTACACCCTAACATCTATATTTCAACAACAATTAATGACTCTGTATCGAATGCTAGACAGTAAAAAGCGCACCAATTGCAGTGCGCTTTCCCCTCGAGACTCAATCGTGAGTATGCGAGTCAATCAGGTAATATATCCTGTTGACCATAGGTCGAGGATTTCTCAGTTTGTTACGTTACACTTTCCACATTGTACTCTTTGTTACTAACACGTGTTTTTTACTTTAAAGCATGTATCTTGAAACGTTTTGTGTCTTTAACATATGTGTTTCTAGCGCTTATCTTTGTTGTTATGTTGCTTTGTTGCTTTGTATCTATTTTGTAGCGGTGTACATATTACTTTGTCACTTTTTACTATGTAGCCTTTTACTATGTAGCCTTTGTCACGTCTTTCTGTGTAGCGTTTACTGTGTATTTGTTGCGGTATCTCTTTTTACTTTGTCACGATAAATCTAAATATCTAACAACATTGAAGTGTTTCGCGCTATGTCAGTTAACGTATTACTGTGTCGATTTGGCTTTCGCCTGCAGAAGCTATTCCCTCCCTGTAAAGTATGTCTTCTACCTATAAAAAGTATGGTTCATAACTTTCAAATTACAAGCTGATCCAAAATAATATTTTCTGATAAAATCTGTGCTATTTTACTACTTTATGAGTAAACTTACTTTTCGTAACAATTAGATGTAATTATTTCATAATATTTTATAATCTAGATCTCATTTTTATCACTTCCTCATCATCATAGGAATCTCAAACCCTAATGGCTAAAACAAAAGCGTTTAAAAAATCTTTTACTCAATACAAATCGAAAAAATTTGTCGGAGTAATTTTAACTCGGGATAAAACCCCCGTTTCGATTTTGTTATTATCTGCCATCGTTGGTATTTTAGCTGGTTTTGTCGGCACCTTTTTTGAAATAGCCGTCACTTGGGTATCAGAGACTCGTACTGAATGGTTAAAGCAAGAAGTTGGTTCCGCTGTGCCTTTGTGGTTAACCGCCATCCTTGTTAGTGCTGCACTCGCTTTTGTCGGTTACTACCTTGTAAACCGTTTTGCTCCTGAAGCCTCCGGTTCTGGTATTCCTGAAATAGAAGGCGCGATGGATGATATTCGCCCCGTTCGCTGGTGGCGTGTTATACCAGTAAAATTCTTTGGTGGTCTAGGTGCACTTGGATCGGGGATGGTATTAGGCCGTGAAGGTCCTACAGTACAAATGGGCGGAAATATTGGACGTATGGTTTCTGATATTTTTCGCTTAAAAGACCCTGATGGACAACACTCTTTATTAGCTTGTGGTGCCGCTGGTGGCTTAACTGCCGCATTCAATGCTCCTCTCGCGGGTATCATGTTTGTGGTTGAAGAAATGCGTCCTCACTTTCGATACAACTTATTGTCAATTAAAGCCGTTATTATTTCCTCTGTAATGTCGACCTTAGTATTTCGCAGCATAAAGGGTCAAGATGCGGTGATCACCATGCCGCAATACAACCCTCCAGAATTACACACTTTATGGCTTTTCTTAGTTCTTGGTCTGATGTTTGGTATTTTTGGTGTCACCTTCAACCGCTTGGTTACTTGGGCGCAAGATATGTTCGCGCTGATCCATAGAAATGAACGTAAACGCTACTTGATCACTGGTACTGTTATTGGTGGTGTATTTGGTTTATTACTGATTTACTTACCTGAATTAACCGGTGGTGGGGTTGAGCTTATTCCTGGTGCAACTAATGGTGACTACAGTATTAGTTTCTTAATGATCCTATTTCTTGCGCGTATTGCCACAACGTTAATTTGTTTTGGGTCTGGTGCTCCAGGTGGTATTTTTGCTCCGATGCTGGCACTAGGAACATTATTTGGTACCTTCTTTGGTCAATTTGCCCTTTATATTGACCCAAGCTTACCCATTGAACCTGGAATGTTTGCGATTGCAGGTATGGGGGCATTGTTTGCAGCAACAGTTCGAGCCCCTATCACCGGTATTTTACTGGTTATTGAAATGACTAATAACTATCATTTGATCTTGCCACTGATCATTACCACTTTGGGCGCGACCATCATGGCGCAGTTACTCGGTGGACAACCTATTTACACCCAATTACTACATCGAACCTTGAAGAAAGCCAAATTACAGCGTGGTGATCTTCCAATTACAACGCCAGTAGTAAAAGTAAAAACTGATATTGATGAGACTAAGGCGACAACAACTGAATCCGCAATCTCAACGGAGCTAACCGATGAACATAAACCTGCGAAAAAGGTTGCTGGTGATTATGGTGAAGCTTTAAATATTAAAGATGATAAAACATAATTAACGATCAAAACGGTCGTTTATAGGTAGTGAAATATGGCGATATAACATCACACTCGACCCTTTGTTCAATCCTCACAAATCTATTATGATAGATCTCCTGATTAGTTTGAGTATTTATAATATTAGCTAATGATGAAATAGCGGTAATTTTTGCAGTTCAGATAAATTCGCAATATGACTCACTAATGGGTGCTGAATCACTTTAGCTTCTAATGGTGTAAAATGAATAGTCTGGATCCCTGCATTGATACCCGCTTTTACTCCGTTTTCGGTATCATCCACAAATAAGCACTCTTCGAGTTTAAAGCCCATCTGCATGGCCGCATACAGCAGTAAATCGGGTTCGGGTTTCCAGCAATTAATATCAAATGCACTGAAGATATTATTTTCAAAAAGATCAAACATTCCGGTCAGTTCAAGAGATTGTTGCATCTTCGCGGTTGGTCCATTGGAAGCTACGCACACCGCAATATTTTGATTAATTAGATATTGAACGGTTATTCTGGTCTAATCGATCTGGACACCTTGATTGTGGATAATACGATAATCAATCGAGGTGAATATGAATACAAAACGTCAATATCGAACTTATACGAAAGAATTTAAAGAAGAGGCAATCGGCCTT
>NZ_JAAUWS010000021.1:0-43512 GCF_014694465.1 Vibrio sp. S11_S32
GATCAAAAATGAGCAACTAGATAATCCAAATGGATTATCTAGTTGGGAACAGTTTTACGCGCTCGCAGCATAATTACGCCTTGAGATTAGAGTCATAGTCGCTTATTAAAACTTTGCGACAGAACCCAAAAAAAAGACATTATCGTAAGTCAAAAAACTTAACTCTGACACGCAAAAACTGGAAGCAGTTTATTGGTAATAAACACACCATTGCCCAACAAGTCTTACATTAAAATAATAATCCAATGTCCCACATATCCCATTGTATTTCACAATGGGATTTTTTATATCCAAAACGATGCCGCCATTCCATTGCTGCTTATACTCAAGTTGTCGCCTAAACTCATACCAACCCTGATCTAGAATTGACTTATTGAGCCATGACACATTCCATTTATATACTAATGAAAGTATAGCATTAATAGTATACAAAATAATGGAGTAAAGCCGTTTTCGGTTTTACTCGGACGGGGCAGATATTTTGTGTAAGCGCAGTGTTGTACTTTTATCAGACATAGAGGTAGAAACGAGTTCGGCCATAAACAGTCCGCGAAGAGCATTAATAATATCCACTAATCGACTCGGTTCATCCATGATGATAGAGAGAGGTAAAGGCCGAGATAAAATCTGCTCATCATTAAAACAGGTATTGATTAATGCCTTATCCGTATAAATAACCCCTTTTTCACGTTTTCCCTCTGGGATATCGAGCATGGATTCAAATCCATGCTCTTCATAAAGATAGGTCAGTAAGATAAATAGATGGTCAGCATCGGTAAATTTTTCGCCATACTCACAATTCACTTTATGTAGATCCCCTAATTTCAATTCTAGGTTTCTGCCCTTACGCCCTTGAGCAATAAGTACTTTAATGTCTTTCTTAATGATGGCGTTACGGGGTAACACCACTTGAGATTTTAAAAACTTAATCAACCGTTCATTGCGCTGCGTTATGGTAACGAAACGGGATGACATTTCCATATAACTGTATAAATGAAGTAAGGAAAGAGTGATCAGTTCAGTAAATGCATGATGATATTTTAGTTTGCTCATGAAGTACCATTCCAAATAAAGAGGGCTTAAAATTAAGACAAGACGATGAGGTAAATTATCCGATAATTTGTATAAAATTCAAAAGATTATTTATTTTGAGTCACCGCGTCATGTAATGACGCGCCTTTTTTCATTCGAGTTGCTAAGGACAGAAATGTCAACGTTTAAGAAACGGTAGCCGGCATCACGCATTCATCGCTAACGTTTAACAATAGCCTTATCGCGATTAATCTTTCACTACGGCTTATATTGCGTATTTACCCCCTTAATATCGCCATATTCACGTCATGCTTGCCCCTTTCCTTAATAGACCGCTCTTAACGACCCTAAAACTTGAAGCGTGCGAGAAAGTGGATCGATGAAATTGGTGTTGTTCAGCAAGGTTTCTTCGCGCATCTGCTTACAGATAGAAGCGAGTCATTGATGCTTTGGTGTTTTTTATCTTCTTATAACTGATTTCTTTATATATTTATTAATTATCTCTGTAAGAGCGATATAACCTCTCTTGTTTGTAGCTTCTTTTTCTAACTCTTTTTTCTTACTCCTATTTTAGTAAAGAGAGGCACAAAGTTATCCACAAGACCATATCAAGTCGGTTTGATAGTGATAAAAGCGAGGTAAAACGTCGAATTTTTGGTACAAAAAGGGGGGGGTACAAACTACAGGCGTGACGATGCCGCCGCGTGAGCGGCTAAAAGTAACCGTTAGTGAGGAGAATGTACGGGTGAAGAACGAAAGTGCGTCGTGTGTTGGTTACATAGAGTAGCATTGAGACAGGTCACAAGGCGATTGGCTAACATACGAAAAGGGATCCAATCAAAACGATACCCTTTGTTTTCAGCATTAAGACGATTTTGATAAATTTCAGTGGCTACATTTTTAAAATGAGGCACTCGTAACTCGGTAAAAAAGGCGGTAGAAAACTGTTTGTAGGCCGCAATAGCCCGTATCTCACTGCCTTGGCCTGTTTCATCATTAATGGATATATTGATAGGTAAGGTCGTAATAAAGCCAGCATTGGATAAAAATTTAACATATCGATGCCATTTGGATTCTTCTATCATTTCGCCCCACCGCAATACATAATCATTCATCAGCTCATGATGGCTGATTGTATCCATGCCATTTTTAGAGGGTACGCCAATACGACCATCGGTTAAATCACAACGCGCGAGCAATACCACCATCACTTTTGCTAAGTTTTTTCGTGTATCACGACGATAAATACCCGCGCCCCCCCATAAACATAGGGTACGAAAGCGATAAGGGTTATCAATGAGTTCACGACATGCACTGAATATTTTATTCATGTAAGGGGGGAGTTGCGTGATTGAACCGTCAAGACCAATCTTACGAGCCGTCCAGCCTAACGCAGTTTTAAGAGGTGAATGGGCGTAACCTTTTGCCTTTGCTTTTGCTGCCCGCTCTTCTTCTAAGGCAACGCTTGCGTCTTCAAAGATTTGAATAAACGTCAATCTACGGGCTTTTTGGCGTGCCTTGTATTCACTCTGATGCGTAAGTGGGGAATTAGATGTGCTCATGATGCACCACCACGTCATTGTTTGTTAAGGAATCGAAAACACGGTAAGTGTTTAAAATTCGCTCAAAACAAGAGGTAGACGGTACGATGCAATGGTTTTTTGTAGTAATGGTCATTTTTTGATTCCGAATGTTTAAGGAAATGTTTAGGTGATTAATCCAAACATTGATTACACTCTAATCAAAAAATACAGAAAGATCAAATGATAAAATTTAGGCAACAAAAAAGGCGACCCATTCGGAAGCCGCCTTTTTTGTCGAATGCTATAAGCCAAAGAATCACCAATGACACATCCTAATTTTAGTTAAAATACACTACATAGAGTACTATGTAGCTTCAGTGCGCATTGTAATGCACTCTCCACTAAAACTAAATTAATCATACAACAAACTTTAACTTGCCTCTAGTTTATTTTCATTGTTTTTAATTTAAAACAGATGAAAACCAAAAGACTTTTCCTAGTATTCTTATGTGTTTGTTAAAATATGTTAAACTGATACACTCTTTTTTGTATGCTTCATTATAACTTCTAATCACAACTCCATTAGCTGAAATAGATAACTCTTTGACTCTTAATGCATCATGCATACAAATGACATAAAGCCCCCCATCTTGGATTTCTGTTGTACTTTGATTAATAGCCAAGATAGACCCAGATCTTATTATTGGCTCCATAGAATCTCCAATGGTTCTTATACATACAATATTTTGTTTATTATTTTGAGTGTTATAAACATTTTTAGGTAGAGGGTAATAGGTTTCTTCACTAAATTGATTGGTAAAGCCATTACCTGCTGACGCTGCTATATCTGGCATAAAAGGAACATAAGCAATAATGTCGGTATTGTAAGCAATTTTATCTTTTTTAAAAAAAATTATATCTTTCGGCACACCTAAAATATCAGCTATCTTATCGTATAGCTCTACGTTTGGAAAAGAGATCCCCCTCTCCCACCCTGATACAGCCTGAGAGGTAACTTTCAAGCGTGTTGCAAAATCTTTCTGTTTTAAACCTCTCTTAAGCCTTGCCGTTTTAATTTTTTCACCAATTGAACTCATATCTAAAAGTCTCTCTTCTTGAGGCTTATAAGCCTATATATAGCCTCTATTTTCTCAACCCTTATGATTTAATTTGCTTTAAAATGATTTAATTTGCTTTAAAAGTGTTATATAATTTGTTTAACTGATCATCCACACAGGTTTATGAGTTTTTTTGAGGCATTTTAATATGAATTCCAAACAACAATCTGTTTCAGATGTTCGCCCTATCGGGATCCAATTTGATATTTCGGCAGAAGCTAACGCCGTCTTGATTGAATCGGCAAAAAAAGCTGAACGGACAAAAAAGGGGGAAGCAAAGCTGAGACTACAAGATCACTTGTTACGCTTTCCTGATTGGAAACAGCAGTAAGTAAAACCGTTTCATCGATATATTGTGTTCCTCAAGCGCTAAGAAGGGCGCAGGCAGGGTAAGCCTAAAAAAATCGAAACATTACTATTTCTGGACGTTAACTATGAACAAAAAAATCATAGGTATTCAGAAAGTACAGACACAATATGTGGCTGCTTTACGTGATCATATTCACGGGAGTTGTGTGCATCGTGAGCATACTCAAGCAATAATCACGACACGGCACTGAAAGGTGTCATTTTTACAAAAATTTATTTTTTGCGAAGTAAGTTTCTGTAAAAAAAGGATGAGAAAAATGTTAATGATTATATATGGGCTATTACCGTTAAATCAAAGACTTATGGATATAAAAGGGAAAAATATCCATAAAAAATTGGACATTTTAAACGTAAAGTTTATCGCTTCCAATTCTGCGGGGACTATTTTTGCGGCTCTCGTCACAGATACCCAACACTATCAATCATTGTCTTTTTCATTGGAAAGTATTTACTACAAAACCCCCTCAAAACGTATATCCCCATGCCATGCGCATTTTTGTGATGCTTCTGAACACGCAAAAAAAAGACATTATCGTAAGTCAAAAAACTTAACTCTGACACGCAAAAACTGGAAGCAGTTTATTGGTAATAAACACACCATTGCCCAACAAGTCTTACATTAAAATAATAATCCAATGTCCCACATATCCCATTGTATTTCACAATGGGATTTTTTATATCCAAAACTGGAGAAATTGTATGAAAAACAAACGAAACAATAGACTGATTAGCTTATCCACTCTGATGAATCACATCAAAAATGCAAGCCTTGCCATTGGTTTAATGAGTGTTCCGATCTTGTCATTTGCTGATGGAACCGATCCATTTGCGGGTACGAAGACTGAAATCACGGCAGCAATGGGAAGTTCCTCTGAATTGCATTTTGCTATGTTAGCCATTGGTTTAGCTGTAGCCGCCGTGACAGGGGCTGTAACAAAAAATTGGGTTAGTGCAATTGGTACGTTTATTGTCTTAATTATATTCATGAACGTGGCGGGTACGTTCATAGGACTCACTTAATGACACAATCCAATCAATATTTTATTCCTCGATTGTTGGACACGCCCCCTTCCATTGCGGGCGTTCCGCTCACCGAGATCGCGCCCGCGCTCGTCGTTTTTTTAGGATTCTTATTGGTGGGTCATGAAATGATCGGATTTATTTGTGCTTTGCCGCTTTGGGCTGGAATGAAACGCATTAATACTCGATATGGGCAAAATGCTCTACAAGAATCAATGTTAAATTTTCTTCCCTATAGTATTGGCAAAAATATGTTTAAATTTTCTCCTCCAAACTCATTTCGGTATTGGAGGCGTTAAATGGATATATCGGTAAAACGAGAAAGCCTAGCAATTGCTAAGGGTCTTAACGTGCTGTTGCTCGGATTGGTGGCAGTATTATTGATATTAACGCTGGTACTTGGCTTCTCACTCGCTTATGTGTCTATACATAAGACGCGAACGCTTGTACCTCCCACATTAACTCAGCCCGTCACGCTATCAGAAACGAAAGTCGATGGTGCGTATTTGTCTCAGATGGGTCACTATTTTTTGTGGCTCAAAATGAATGTTTCGCCTGAATCAGTTGTTGGACAATACGCTCAAATACTCAAGTTCGTGGATTCTGATAGCTACCATATAATCGAACCCCAATTTGCCAAAGAGGCAAAGTTTATCAAATCTCAAAAAGTGTCTTCTTCGTTTTTTATTGAGAAAACACAGGTTGACGTGAAAAATTTGATCGTTCGGTTTAATGGCACATTGAAAAAATATGCGCTTGGGACGGCATTACCCGATAAACGATTAACTTATGATGTGCATTTTGCCTATCATGCGGGAAATTTAACTATTGTTTCTATTGTGAAAGGTGCGGCTCGCTAGTTGTATTTGATCCTTTTGTTCACTCAATAAAGGTGAGGCTTTGCCTCACCTTTCTTTTCTTTCTTTTATAGGTTTTTTTATGAAAAAAATCACAATGATTGGCATGGTGATAGCCTCAGTGATGTTGTCACCTTTTGTTTATGCTACTACTCAATCACCCGCTCATTACACTTTAAATGATAACGACACCACTCAAATTGTTCTATCTAGCGTGGATATGAACCGTGTCATGATTGAAGGAGATACGATTAGCGCGATACATTGCCCGACTGGTTTTTGTATCACAGGAAAAACAGATGGGAACGGTGGCGCATTGTTATCACTCGCAAACGGTGTTCCGTTTACTTTATTTTTAGACACGACAAAAGGGCGACATATTGGGGTTTTGGTGCTTCCCGCGTCCACTGCGGGTAAAACCATTTCATTACATGTTGATGCCACGGAAGATGAGGCTCTGGATAGTATCGAGCATAGTGCGGGTTACGATGCGCGTTATGTTGAAATTATGAAAGCAGTCTTGAAAGCGTATGATCACAATCAGACGCTTAAAGGTTATAGCATCAAACATTATTCTACAAAAGAACAAAAAAAACAGCTTAAAAAATACGGGGTTATTCAATCTCAACCTCTTGTTCAATATGAAAGTTCACATTATATAGCCACCTTATATTTACTTTCAAATCATAGCCTAGCAACAGTGCCTCTCTCTCCTGCGATGTTCCACCAAAAAGGTATGCCCGCATTATCATTAGCGTCTGATAGGGTGAAAGGTGAGCACATCTCAACGTTAGTCACATTGAGGGAGAAATAAAATGGAGTTTAAAAAGCGAATTAGCGCATTTCTTTCCAAGGGAAATGATGTGCGATTTGATGAAGAAGCGGATCAAGTTAACCAATTGGTTGAAAAACGAAATTGGGTCATTGTTATTATCGTAATCGTTGTTTTTTCATTGTGTTATTTCACCTATTCAGAATTGAAAGCTCAGCATGACGCGCCTTCAATTAAAAACATGAAGGCAAAATTTGCCTCACCAATTGATCAATCTGATTTTGATTCCAATGTCACCAACTCCTATTTGCAATCGGTACAAGAAAAATTAAAGGATATGCAGATAAAATTAAATGACCAAAATAAGGCAAATTATAAATTTCACGACACTGAAGCTTCGCTCAACAAAGAAATTAAAAATTTAAAAGGAAAGTTGAGTGAATTAACAAATCAACTCAGCACCGTTAAAACAACACATAGCGTTGCCTCAACGGAAAGTGAGCCGATGGATCATACTCCCGCTCAATCTCAATGGAGTCATACCACCAATGCTGCAAATACAACGCCTAATAATGATGATACGTTCGCATTTGATAACCGTCCACGCTATGCCGATGCGCCGCAATTAAAATCGGTGCAACCTGCGCTCGTTATTGATACGACACAAAATGATGCGACGATCACTAGTGGTATCGAATCCTTTAAATTTGCATCCAAGAAAAAAGTTCATAATCCTGACAATTATGTGCCCGCGGGTGCTTTTGTTACAGCCGTGATGACTGGCGGAGCAGATGCTAATGCGGGTATCAACGGTACATCGGACACCGCGCCAGTGACTTTTAGAGCGATCAATAACGGATTTTTACCCAACGGTAAAAAATCTCATTTAAAAGATTGTTTCTTTACCGCGTCAGCCTTTGGTGAAATTTCCAGCTCAAGAGGGATCATTAGAACCGATCACATGAGCTGTACATTACCCAATGATCAAATTTTAGATGTGCCAGTCGAGGCGACCGCGTTCAACTTTGGTAAAAACGGCATTCGCGGAACGGCAGTCATGCGAAACGGAAAAATAATAGAAATGGCGGGAGTCTCGGGAATATTCTCTGGGATTGGCGATACCGCTAAGGCGATGAGTTCGACTCAATCAGTATCACCATTAGGTACGACTACAACCATTAATCCTAGCGATGCTCTCGGGAATTTGGCGGGGTCATCTTTGGAATCGGTAGGCTCGAAACTCTCGGATTATTACATCAAACTCGCAGAACAATATCATCCAGTGATTGAGTTAAACGCAGGTTCAGTGGTGAATATTGTCTTTTTGCATGGGTTTTCATTAGATCCTAATGAAACACCAACACCTACGGCGAACCAACAAAATACCAACATACAACATGTGGTTCAATTACCAGACGCGATTAAAAATTCAATGAAAGGGGTATTTAACAATGCCAAATAAACGACCATTTCGTATGTTTTTGCTCATTATGACAGTTATTACAATGTCAGGTTGCGCAGGAATGAATGATGATTTTTCATGTAAAAAAATTGATGGCATACCAGGCTGTGACTCTATGACGGATATTAACAATATTGTCAGCGATGGGAAAATCTCCAGTGATAGCGATGGTCATGTCACAAAAAATCTAGATGGAGACTCATCATCAAAAAAGTCTACTTCGGCGGGGAAGAGTGTCAATAATCAATCAAAATTAGACAAAATCAAACGCGCCTATTTTGTTGCTTTAAAAAACCCAAAAACACCTTATCGTACTCATGACAAAACAGCAAAAATCACTATTTTTTCTTATAAAGACAGCGCGGGAAATCTTCACGAAACCCATAACGTTTATACCGTGGTAGAGCACGCTCACTGGGTCAATCCATAGGAGGGAAGAATATGCTAAAACGACTCACTGAATCATTTAAACCTTTACACGATTTTTACAAGCAAATTCAATCTCAATCCAATGCCCCAAGTTTAACGGATTGGCTTCCCTATCGAGAATATGATGCCGATGATGAACTGTATTTTAATACCCGCTCTGTCGGCTTTGCGAAAATCATAGAGCCGCTCGCGGGGGCAAACGATGAGCTTGTCGAAAGCTTAAACAAATTTTTGTGTAAACTCCCCGATGGGGAAGAATGGGATTATCAATTTGTTATGCTCGGCACGCATCAAGTCGATGATTATTTAGAGTTAAATCGAAAGGCCGCAAGTGTTCGCGGCGGAATCAATGCGGCACTTGCACAAAAAGAATACGCTTTTTCTCGTTACAGTGCTTGCTATGGATTTCCGACTAAAAAAAATAACACCTATCGGCTTGATTTAAAAAATTATCGGTGTGCCTTGTTTGTTTCACGAGCGGGTTGTGAAGTTGAAGAATTAAAATTAATGAAAGAAGTTCTTGAAACTGAACTCATTCAGTCGAATATTTTCAATCAAAATATGACGCCCGCTGAATTCATTACACATTTATCACAAACATTAAATTTTAACCATAAAGATACCCGCTTAACGGTTCGTGATTATAACCGTCATGAACCGATTAATGAGCAAGTCCTTGCGTCTCACTCTCGATACCTAACGACTCCAGAAGCGATACATTACCAAACCACTATTGGCGAAGAAGATCATGACGGGGTTGTGGTGAATTTTACGTTATCAAAATTGCCAAGTGAATTTCGTTTATACGCCTTCCCCGAAGTGCTCGCCTCATTAACTGATAGTGCAAAATCATTAAAATGTCCATTTCGTATTAGTTGTAATGTACATATCCATGAGAAAACATCTGCAAAAGAAAAGAACGATAGGAAGTTAAAAACAGCAGAGAAGTGGGCGAGTTCGCCAATGGGTCGGCTTATGCCGAAAGTAGGAGAAGAAATAGCAGAACGAAAACATCTTGCGCAAGGCTTTGATAATGACTCATGTAAGTTATCAGGCATGGTGTTTACTCTAACTTTATTTACAACGAAAGAACTGATGAATCAGGATATCACTTCTGCGAGAAAAACTTTTGAGGCGGCGGGACTGGATATTACGCCTGTTCGTCATCTTCAAATGCAAGCCTTGCTTGCCACGCTTCCTTTTTTTCTGCCTAACGGTATGTTCCAAGATATGAAAAAGTTGGGGCGTATTCGAACCATCAAAACCTCGAATATAGTGAATTTTCTGCCCATTGTAACGGGGAGACGGGATCTCAATGTGGGGCTATTACTGCCCACGATGAGAAACCAGATTAATTATTTCGATCCCTTTACTTGTGGAAGTGATAATTACAATATCGCGGTGATGGCAGGCTCTGGTGCGGGTAAATCCTTTTTCATGCAAAATCTCGCCAAGAGCATTTTTGAGCGTTTTGGGCGTATCTGGATTTTAGATAAGGGTGACAGCTATAAAAAACTCACACAAGTGTTTGGCGGTGTCTATATGTCATCAAAGGACATTGCCCTCAATCCATTTACTCATCTCAAGCAATTAGAGGAAAAAAGCCATTCTGATCGTGAAGCACGAGAAAATCCGTTAAAAGTGGCGATTAATGATATTACGGGGTTGATTGCAGCAATGGCTGCACCTAATAGTGAATTGGCTGATTATCAATTACGAGCGATCAGTCTTGCCATCACGAAAGCCTATGAAAAAAAAGGTCACTTAGCTTTGATTGATGATGTACGGGACGCATTAAATGAAATAGCAGAAGAGCAAGAAAAAGATCGGCGGATCCTCGACCTAGCTTTTCAGCTAGGGATTTATTGTACGGATGGGTTGTATGGCGACATTTTTAACAAACCATCTCAACTCGATCCCAATGTGGATTTTACTACATTAGAATTGGATGGTTTTAACGATGAATTATTGCAGCCCGTGGTGTTTGCATTAATGGTGAACATTAACCAAGCCATGTATTTGTCAGGCGACCGAAGCACACCAAAGATGTGCATTATCGAAGAGGCTTGGAAACTCATGTCAGGCGGCAATAAGCAATCGAAAGCGTTCATTGAGAATGGTTATCGAACGGCGCGTAAATTTGGGGGCAGTTTTGCCGCTGTTACGCAAGGCGTCCAAGATTTCTTCTCATCAGATGAAGCGATGGTGGCTTATAACAACTCAGATATTAAGTTTCTTCTCAGACAAGGTGACGGATTTGACGCGTTTTTAAATGAAAACCCCAATGTGTTTTCCCCTTTTGAGCTGAAAATGATCAAGTCGTTTGAACCTGCGGCAAAAGTCGGATACTCCAGCGTCATGATCAAAGCGGGGGGGCAAATATCTTTCCATCGTTTGTTTGCTAATGCGTGGTCACGGATGCTGTTTTCGACAGAACCCAAAGAATTTGAGTTTGTGGAAAAACTGATTACTGAGGGCTTGTCAGAAGAAGATGCCGTGACAAAGGGGGCATGGCATTTCTTTCCCGATGAAATGACACTCTTTGAGAAAATGGAGGCGCAATGCAACGAATAATCATGACAACACAACGTCTTTTTCCGTTTATTATCACAATAATTGTAAGTGTTTGTATCTCGATGCTTGTGATGACTTACACTCAACCAACAAAAATTGTTTCGGTTAATTTACATTCATTATTAGCAAAACAGTCATTGCGGTTAATGGATTTAAAACCTGAAATAGCGAAGAAAAAAAGACCTGAAATAGCGAAACGTATTGATGATGCGTTGGCGATTTATAGTCAGTCAACAGGACAGGTTATTTTAGTCTCTAATGCCGTGGTACAAGGTGTGCCTGACATTACTAACAAAATTAACCAATTATTAAATTAGGAGATTTTCAACAATGAAAAAAAACATTATCGTAATTGGTGTTGCATTAGGGTGTGTGGCGATCTCGGGGTGTACTGCAATGAAAACTGAAATATCAAAACGCAATTTGGTGGTGAAAACCAAAATGAGTGATACGATTTTTCTCGATCCTGTTTCGCCTGACGAACAAACGGTGTATTTGCAAATTCGCAATACCACCGACAAACAAGATTTAAAAATAAAGCCTCAAATCACCACTTTACTCACGCAAAAGGGTTACACCGTCACCAACAATTACAAGCAAGCGCATTATCTCATTCAGGCGAATATTTTAAAAATAGGAAAAAGTGATTTAAACGAATCAAAAGGTTTCTTAGCGCAAGGTTATGGCTCGGCTATTGCAGGGGGTGCAATAGCCGCATCAACAATGGGTAGCGGAACTGGTGCTGTCGGAATGGGTGTTTTAGGCATGGCGGCTGGATTTGTGGCAGACTCAATGGTTGAAGATACTTATTATTCGATGGTGACAGATTTGCAAATATCGGAACATGCGGCAAAAGGTGTTCAAGTAACCGAGCATAATCAAGCAAAATTGCATCAAGGTAATTCGGGCGCAAAAATGGTGACAAGCACGGAAACGACCAGTTGGAAACGCTACCAAACTCGTATCGTGAGCACAGCAAATCAAGCCAATCTAAAATTTGAAGACGCCGAACCAACTTTAGAAAAAGGGTTGGCAGGAGCCATTTCAGGTATTTTATAGCCAACGAATAGCTCAACACAAAACAAGTGAGAAAAAGGTGAAAAAATTCTATTTTTTCGCCTTTTTGCTTTCTTTTACTTCTCAATTCTCTTATGCCAATGATCTAGGCGTTTATGGTGCTATCTATACTCCAATTGAGATTGATATGCTCGATTGGATCCATGCACGTTTAGATTATATGCAAAAAGATGGTGAATGGGATGCGATTAAGAAAAAGCAAAAGGCGATTGTCAAAGCACGAATAATAAGACCGAAACCTGTCATAGGATTAAGTACCACTACCCACCCAAGGACGTATTTCATTGATCCTACTATGACATTACAAAAAGATATTAAGGACTCCAAAGGTAACATTCTCTATCATGCTGGTTTACAAATTAATCCTTTTAACTCTGCAACATGGCCTAACGGCAGTGCTTACCCTCAAGTGCATTTAACAGAACAACTGGCCTTTTTTAATGGCGATGATCCAAAGCAGGTGGCGTGGGCAATAAAGACACAAAAAAATACGCACACTCGTATTAAATGGATTTTAACACAAGGCGAGCCAGCAAAAGTGGCAAAACAATTACATCAGTCTATGTATTTTGATCAAACGGGGCACTACTGCAAACGATTCTCGATTCAGCATATTCCCGTCTTAATCAAACAAGACCACTTTGAATGGAGGGTGCAAGAGTTTGATGTGCAAAACGAAGTCCCAATTCATAACAGCATTAAAAGTGAGCGACCATGAAAAGAATTTCTCTATTTTTAATTACGGTAGGGGTTTGTTTTTATTGGCAAACGGTGACATTTGCGAAAAGTGCGGCATGTACAGGGCATTTTGTTAATCCAGTAACGGATGTGTGCTGGGATTGTTTATTTCCCATCACTATCGGCAAATTACCTGTCGTGCCTTCTATTTATCCCGATACTCATAATCCGTCAATGCCGATTTCCTTTTGCCCTAAACCCGCACCGATTTTTATGCAAATTGGTTTAAATATTGGTTATTGGGAGCCAGATACGCTCATTGATATTACTCGGAAACCGTATTGCATGGTCAATATGGGAACTGAGTTTGGCGGCGGGAATCCAAAAGATATCGGAGGTCATACAACAGTAAGAGATACCAATGACATAGCAAGCCAAGGTACATTTTATTATGCGCATTGGTATAAATATCCCGTAATGCTGTGGCTACAACTCATTGATTCGGTGGCTTGTATGGCAACTGATGAATTTGATTTGGCTTATATAAGCGAACTTGATCCCTTTTGGGATGATGACCAATTGGCATTTACATTAAATCCAGAGGCCGTATTGTTTGGAAATCCGATTGCACAGTTGGCCTGTGTTCCTGAGTCGATGAAAACCTCCCTCGGAAATAGCCTGCCGATAGATGCGCTTTTTTGGTGTATGGGTTCTCAAGGTAGTGCTTATCCATTGACGGGAAACTCAACTTACAGTGATACACCATTGCAAGCTGCGACTCTCATTGCTGAAAAATTTAACTACAAATTACATCGAGAAGGGATTGTGTGGGAGTCTCACGGAGAAGAGGGCGCGATTTGCTATCAAACCCCCATGCCAACGATGCCGAAATCACGTTATCGCTATCAAATGACCAACACTATTCCCGATCCTATTCGTTGCTATCCCTACGGAACTACGACGGTTATTTGGGAGTCAGGGCATGATAATCCCGTTACAGGCCGAAATTTTGGTTATATAAATTTTAAGAAACGCAATTGCGTATTTATTTAACTTATTTTCGCAAAGTTATGGAGCACATATGTGAACTACTCGCTAAAGGAAAACCAACATGTATTATCAAGCGTTTGCAAGGTCGCTTTTGTTTGTAACTATTATCTTGTCATTTAACGTGAATGCTGACCAAACCGCTTACAGTCAAGCTGAACTGCAAGCACTTCACGATAAAGAGCAAGCCACTTACAGCATTCCGATAACTAAGCAACAACAAACCCTACTTTCCAAAGTCATGCAACTCTCAAAACCATATCAATCACAAGCCCAATCTCTTCATGATCAAGGATTAAAAATGATCCCACATGAAAAAAATGAGCCTGAAAAAGTCAGTAATGTGTTGATTTTCACTTCACTGGCGTTGCCAAAAACAATGTTCACTCAATTACTGACGCAAGCCGATTCATTACATATCCCCGTCTTAATTCGAGGCATATTAAAGGGCGGAATGAGACCAACGATACAGGCGTTATCGGGGCGATTAATGAAAGGAAAAGATAAGCCATTATTGGGCGGTGTCTCTATTGATCCACGCGGATTTAAGCAGTTTGGGATCACGCATGTTCCCGCGTTTGTGGTCGTGAAATCGGGGAAATGTGATAACAGAAAACAGACCTGTGAAGATAAAAATTTTGACGTGGTCTATGGCAGTATGTCTGTGTCCAACGCGTTGGATATTTTAGCGCGAAAAGGTCGTTTTGGTGATGAGATTCACCAAATCAAATCAAGTGGAAAAATTGGATTTACTAACTAACTTAAATTATTCAATTTTTTCACTTTATACCTTTTTACCCACAATTTTTGTGGATAATTATTGAGCAGGAAGACGATATGTTCATTAAAAAATCAGTCATCATAATAATGATGATTTTCTATTTTAAATCAATATGCTATGCCGATCCGCAAGGTGATATATACAATCAAAATGTAGCCAACGCGCAAGCGTTAGCCACCATGAAACCGACCACGGTGGACGCTCATGAGTATTGTTCTGGGGCGGATTGCGGACAGATAGATTCACCAACACAATCTCAATATTATGGCGATGACGATGCAACTAAAAATGCAGCCACTCACGCAATAAGAAATGATCCATTCGCTCAAGCGACGATAAAAGCCGCACCTAATCGACCGAAAATTGATGATAATGATCCCGCTTATATTAACGCAACACATGACATGGCGGATGCGTCAGAAATATCGCATGGAAAAGCGGGAAAATACACGGATTGTACGCAACATCAACAATGCACAGATACAAATGAGAAACGAAATTGCCTCATTCCGCTGAATGATGCAAAGCCAGAGTGTTATTTAACTCCGACTCCAGATCAAGTGATCAGTAAACAAGCTAGCCAATCTTTTACCCTTGTCAAGAGTACGAATGTATCATTGCCGTTAACTTACTCTCCAGCGATTTTAACACAAATTACAATTCCGAGAATGTCACAACTATTTAATGGTGATTATCGCTATGGAATTAAAGATCCATATGCTCATGTTTTAGCTAATAGTGTTGAAATTGGCAAAGTAAAGGTTGTATTTGAAGCAACACATTTCTCAAACCACGGCGATATGCTTCAATATAGAGCGACTATTTCATCCCATACATTCACGACACACCTTTCAGTCCAAAAATTCACTTTATCTATCCGCTCACAACTCACCAAAAAAAGTAAATTTACAGTATTAAATGGACAAGGCAAGATTTACTACAGCTACAAATCTCAAACAATGAAGTGGATAGATAATTGCGGTTTAGTGCCAAATGAGTGTGCCGCACAATCAGAAAATTGTATAGAAGATGGGGGAACGAGAACTATCAACGGTATACCGACAACAATGAGTTGTTGGAAGAAAAAGCGCATCTATGCTTGTCATTATGACAATACGTGTTCCTCTATGCCAAAAGGAACACATGGGTTATCTCGATATACTGATAGTAGCGAAACGCATTGCACACCCACTGGTGAAGTAACGTGCTCGTTAAAAATATTAGGCGCGTGTGTTCAGAATAAAGCGACTTATACATGTAACGTGAAAGCTTGTCATGATGCAAATATCACATGCGGAGAGCCGTCATTTTGTCTTGATGGTGATTGCTACAACCCAAAACCTGAACAAAACACTGACTTTGCAAAAGACGCGGCGATCATGGCGGCGATTAACGAGGGCGCAAAGGGGATCGATGGTGACTCGATGCAAGGTTTTACAGGAAAGGCGGTCAGTTGCAGTAAAAAACCAATCGGCATTGCTAATTGTTGTTCAGACAAGGGTTGGGGAATGGATATTGATTTAACCTCATGCAGTGATGAAGAAAAAGCCTTAATGAAAGCAAAGAAAAAGAAACTCACTCATAAAGTGGGAAATTATTGCGCTGAAAAAGTATTGGGTGTGTGTATTCGACATAAAGAATCGGATTGCCAATACCCTAATATTCTATCGCGTTTAGTTTCTGAACAAGGAAAGCCTCAATTACATAAAACCTTTGGCAGTGCCAAACATCCTGATTGTAGCGGTTTTACTCCTGATGAGATGAGCTATATTGATTTTTCTCAAATTGATTTAACGAGTTATTACGATGACATGATGGCAAACACTAACCTACCTGATCCCGATGACATTAAAAACAAAGCCGCGGGCGACATTAGCCAATAATAAGGAATAAATCATGCTACGAACCCATGTAATAACGTGGGTCGTGAGCAGTATGATGTTAACCGTTTCCCCATTCGGATTCGCTGGGAAAGGGGCGGGCTGGCGTTGGTATGACGATCCTACGCCTACCGCCCTACCTAAAAAACACCCTGACATTATACGCACGACTTCACACGCGACACCAATCCCACGTAAAACGCTTTCGCCTCAAGAACAGTTAAAAAAAATCCAAGAACAATACAAAAATGCTCGCGCTGAGGCCGTTATGCACCCCACGGTAAAAAACGCCAAAATAGTGATGCGCTGGCATCAATACTTTCTCAACATGAGTGATAAGTTCGGCATCGCCTTTCAAAAAGCGTTATTAGATGATCCAACGCTATCCTATCGCGCCAAATATCCACTTGAGGCAATCGCGCGGCAATCCTACGCCAAAACGCAACATAAAACGGAGCGGAGTGTGATCAATCGTTTAGCAAAAGAGGGCTTTGGTTTGATGTTTGTGTATCGCGGAAACGATCCGCTGTCTCAAACCCTAACGCCGTCTCTGGTTAAACAAACTGAGGATTGGCAATTGCCACTTATTGGCATTAGTAATGACGGTATTTTAATACCTAGCATTCCCCATAATATGGTCAATGACGGTCGAGTTAATCCAGAAGTTCTCCCTGCTATTTATTTAGTCAACCCAAAAACAAAAGAGAAAAAAGCAATTGCATTTGGATTTATCTCGATGACGGAGTTAACCCAAAACCTTACTAAAGTGGCCACCAATTTTAAGGAAGAATAATGAAACACTTAATGACTCTGACCGTATTTCTGCTCACTATACTGAGTTTAAATACACCAGCTTTTGCAATATCGGCGGTCGATATTGCGGCGCAAGATACCCAAGCACAACAAGACACACTACGAAATAACACTATCCAAACGGATTTTACCTCTGCCATTATCAATACTGCGCCCGTCAGTCCAGTTTTAAAAAAAGCCCCTCCACATTCAAAGTATGCCTTGGTTTATATCTTTTCATCAGAATGTCCGTACTGCCACAAATTCACGCCAAAAGTGAGTGAGTTTTTACGCCAACATCCTAATTTACAGCACTATGCTTTTTCTATTGATGGAAAGGGGCTACCAGACTTTGAGCACCCAATGCCCGCCAATAAAGAAGTTATCCATCACTTTTTTGGAACGCCGCATTTTGTTTATCCCGCCACTTTTTTTGTGAACACTGAAACGAATAAATTTACAGGTTTAACCTATCAGAATGTGGCATTAGAAACGTTAGAAAGTCGGTATGAACAACTGGTTACATCCCCTACGTTGTTAAATGCACTGAACTGAGGTGAACACGATGAAAATGAAATATCTTCCGTTTGTGCTGAGTTTGGTGTTAATTAATACCCAAGCACACGCGGGCATATCGTCAGATATTAACGGTTTTTACGACGGGTTGGGGTATAACACTCAAGTAAACAATCCATCGTCATACAAAGGGCAGGAAGCGGATTATTATTCAGGTGGCGGCTTAAATGTTAAATCAAGAGTGCGTGACAGTAATCTGATGCACATTGATACACCATCATTAACAGCAGGTTGCGGCGGGATTGATTTGTTTGCGGGTGGTTTTTCTCACATTAATAGTGATCAACTTACGAACATGGGAAAAGCTATTGTCTCGGATGCTGCACCTTTTGCTGTGAATCTTGCGTTGCAGACTTGGGCGCCGCAGATTAAGGAAATAATGGGAGAGTTACAAAAAGTGGCGGATGAATTTAACAAGCTCTCGGTTAATTCATGCGAAACCGCACAATCGGCTGTATCAGGACTTTGGCCTTTCCAAACTCAATCAGGCCAAAAATACATTTGTGACACGCTGGGTACGCAACAAAACAAATTTTCGGATTGGGCGGCGGGAATGAATGACTGCGGTAAATCAGGTACAGCAAATGATATGGCGAATAAAGCCAGTCAAGATCCAACAACAAAAGGGCTAGTGAAACGTAACCTAAACATTGTTTGGGGGAATCTACAGAAACAGACATTTTTAAAAAATGACAGTGAACTGGCTGAATTTTTCATGAGTCTATCTGGCACTATTATTTACGATAAAGATGGCAATGAGCATACGTTACCGTCCTTATTATCAAATAATAACAACTTAATTAACGCATTAATGGACGGCGGAAAAATTAAGCTATATGTCTGTGATGAGAAAAAGAATTGTCTTTCCCCAACCAAACAAGATTTTACTTTAACTGAAAGTAGCAGCTTACATTACCTCGTGTTTAATGCGATCCAAGATATTGCGATTTCTATCATGAACGACACGCCTTTGGACGAAGCACAAAAATCCTTTTTAGAAATGACGGATATTCCTGTTTTAAAAATGATGTCAATTCAAATTCAAGCGGGTCAATCTCCAGATATTAATGCCTATTCCGAAGTATTAGCAAAAAATTTCACGAAAAAATACCTTGCTGACATTCTGCAAACTGTACAGGCGGCATTGAGTAACTCAAAAAATGACAAGGAAGATTTGAACAGCATTATGGCGGGCATTTATCAGGCGCAAAATTTCATTTCAACGCTCAATCATGATGCAGAAGACCGATTAATCCTAGAGCAAAAATTAACACAAGGCTCACAACAACAGCAACAATCTATCGAGGGGGATTTTTCCTCAAAATTAAAACAAAACATGAATTTTGGGGGGTAGCATGAGCACATTACCAATTTACGTTTATGAGAACGGGGAAATCACCAAAGACGTTTTAGAATCCGTGACGATGTTTTTCCATAACGCGTCTTACAGCGAGATGATGTTTATTTCGATGTCTATTGCGGTCTTAATGACGGCTGTGACCTTTGCGATAAAAAAAGATCCAAATGAGATATTTAAATGGCTCATGACGTTTTTGTTTGTGCCTTTATTTTTAATTAATATCACCACTACGGTACAAATTGTGAATTTGGGCGATCCGCTATGGACTGGCGGTTCGGTCAGTAATGTCCCAATGGTAGTTGCTTATCCTGCGCATCTAATTAGTGAGATTAGTTACGGTGTCACTACGGTTGTGGAAGATATTTTTCACACAGATGATAATGCCACCTACAGCAAAACGGGCATGATATACGCATCAAAGGTACAAAGAGACACACAATCAGTTACGATCTCAAGTGGACGTTTACGTTCGTTATGGTCGGAATATTTACGCAACTGTATCCGTCCTGACATATTGATTAATCACAAATATTCGTGGGATGATTTTGCTGGTTCACCAAAAATTTTTGAGTTTCTTGAAACACACAGTCCAAGCCCATTACGGCGTATCGTGGATAGAGACAGTAAAGGAAAAATTGATTACCCCACCTGTAAAGAAGTCCTACCAACCATCAAGAAACTGTTTGATGATGAGTCCGTCAAGCAACTGGGAACACTCAAAATTAAACTTGGCTTTTTAGGCGAAAATAAAGCGAAACAATCCGCATTACTTGAGAATCAAATTGCTCAAAATAGTGCCGACTTCACCGGCATGAGCACATCTTCTAAAGAAACGTTAATCCAGAATATGGCGATTAATGGCATTCGCACTGGATTACAAAACAGTGCGGCACACTCAAACGCTACCGCTGCGCAACTTAATTACGCAAACACTAAAATGGAGATCCAAAACGAACAAATGTGGATGAGTCTAGGACTAATGGCGCAAAAATACATTCCTGAGCTGCATTCTCTGTTGTTCTTGATGATATTGGTGAGTCCAATTTTTGTGATGTTTTTAGCCATGCTGCCGAGCATGACTTTTAAGGTTTTGACGAACTATGTCTATGGTTATGTGTATCTCGCAACATGGCCTCCATTATTTGTGATCATCAATTTCTTTATGACGAAGACACTTGAGATGGAATCAATAGATATTGCCAAGTTGGGCGGGGGCTTAACTTTTAGCAATGCTAATGCGATATATCATCAACATATCTATTTTGCGGCGATTTGTGGTTGGTTATTGAGTACGGTTCCTTTCATTGCGCCTTATATTGTTAAGGGCGGAGCAAGCATTATGGGAAGCTTGTCGATGCAGGTTGCGGGAATGATTAACTCATCGTCTGGACAGGCAGCGAACGAGAACACCACGGGTAATTACAATTTAGGTAATACCAGTATGGACAATCACAACGCCAACAAAACGGATATGCGCCACATGATGCAAACGCATGGTGCGACTATGCAAAATACGAACGGGACCATGTTTAAAAAGTTCGATCATTCTCAAACGTATAATATGGGGGATTCGATGTCGAGTGGTGCATTTAGCATGAACAGTCAAAAAATGATGACTCAATCATTGACGCATAGCTTGAGTGACGCGCACAAACACACTCAAACTGCGGCGGCTAATTATAACCATGCCACCACGGCCACCGCTCATGATTTACAAAGCTTGGTAAGTTCGAGCAGTGCGACAGATAACTACGGTCATAGTACGTCCAACGGCCTGAGCGCAACCCAACAACAAGCCGTTAATCAGATGCAATCGGCCGTTCATGATTATGCTAAATCGCACAATGTAACAGATTCTAATGCTTGGAAATTCATGGCGGAAGCGTATGGTAATGCCGAAACAAAACAGAATTTTTCAATTCTGGGGAATGGCGTTGATGCAAAGGAGGGGGTACGAGGTTCATTAGGATATAGTTATACCAATGATACAAATAATGGAAGTAACACACGAGACTCTAGTTCTCAACAAAAGAGCTTTAATGAAGCGGTCAATACGCTTCAACAATCTGCAATGAATGATACAACGGGTCATCAAAACTCGAAGGCTCAACAAGCCTTACACAACTTAAACCATGATAATCAAGAACTGGTTAGTTCTGGCCTACAACTCAATAATGCAGCGACAAAAGAACAATCGTTAGCTAATACGTTACAACAGGTGAGTTCAGGGAGTTTACAGGTCAATAATAACCTTATCCCTCAGTTTCAATCCTATTTAGAGCAAAACCCACATTCGAAAGCGAATGTTGAAGCTATCATGACAGGGACGGGGGAAAAAATCGGCATGGAGCGACAAGCCTACTTTGATGCTTTTATGCAAGAAAAACTGAATGCAGGGGATATGGATATATTTTCAGGGCAGCAACAACAAGCCTTTAATGAATCGCCTCAACATTTTGATGAACGAACGGGGCAATCAGTGGATACTAGTTTAAGCGCTCACAATCAATCTGAAAAAGTGGCGCAACATGGCAATATGAATGCACAAAATCAGTATTATGATGAGTACACCGCAACTAAACAGGCCGAGCAAGCACAAGACAATATTAATCAGCGAGGTGATAAAATCAATCATACTCACATTAAGTCTAATGAACCCCAAGAACCCGAAGTAAAACCCTTGCCAAGATTTTCTAAGCCCGATATTGAGGGGGCAGATTGGCGGGCATATATGAAAGATGAAAAATAATTATTTTCGTATGAAAAAGAGCACTCTTGGTTTTAAGAAATTATATTGTCTCTTTAGTGAGGATACACTGATAGCAGCATTAGCTATAATACAGGTAAGTATAGATATACCAAAAATAATTCCACTTTGTTCAATAGAAAAGACATCACCAATATTAATAAATATAATCACAGCAATTACCGAACCCCATATTATTGATCTGTTTTTTATTTGTTCCTTAACTGAACACTCTAAAAAATCAACAATTTCATCGACTTTGGCATTGAATATTTCGGGATCGTGTCCTTTGGCAAACTGCTGTAACACCTGAACATTGCCGCCTTTCAGGGCGGCAATAATCGCCTCTGGGTTCGCATCAACGCTTTGTGTTGGTGCGGCCTTTTCATCAACCCCTAACAGTTGATTAATATCATCATCAGAAAAGCCTTTTTCTCTAAGGGCATCCACTTTTGCAGTAATAGATTGTAATTCCATGTTTTCTCCTAAATGCGCTTGATCGCATTTTTATAGACTTGCGCTCGCTCTCTTTTACCTACCGCGATAACTGAAATTAATAACTCATTATCCCTAACCTGATAGACCAAGCGATAACCCGCAGCCCTTAGTTTTATTTTATAGCATTGTGGCAACCCACTGAGCTTGTCACTTATGACATGAGGAATGACTAATCGCTCGATTAATTTTTTTTTAAACTGTGCTTTTACGTTGCTATCAAGTTTCCGCCACTCTTTTTCAGCTTCAACTTTAAACCGTAGTTTATAGGTCATTAATATTGACCTCTATTTCAGCGGAACCCTCTCGCTCTTTCACCAGTTGTACGAGTTCTATGTCTTCTAATTTTTCCATAAGCAGCTCATAAGCAGCAGCGGGAACACAGTAAAAAGCAGGTTGATTACGATTTAAAACAGCAACAGGGAATCCATCCCCTTGTGCAACAACCGACATCGGATTTTTTTTTAATTCAGAAATGCTAGTAACACTATCAGCGTAAATTGTACGAACAGTATCCATTATACCCACCATTAGAAGACCTAGTTAATAACCTAATTATAGGTCATAACGATTAATAAAACAACAATAAGCCCATTTTTAACAAAGGAATTTCTATGTTTTCAGACAAACAAAAAGCCAACTCGGTGACACGAGGAGGCCAAATCACTTTTCATAACATACGGATGTTTATGCAAATACAAGGCCGTATTACACTCTGGATGTTCATGGCCTCCGCAATATGTACACTGATACTGTGCTACCTTTTTTTTACAATGAATCAGCTTAAAGCGATTGGCTATTATCTTAATTTCCAAACGATGGGACTTTGGCTCGGAAATAATCACCCCGTTTCAATGCTGCTCGATGGTCATCGTTATGCTTATACTTTAGGGCAAATGAAACACCTTTCTATCTTAGTTAATACGTTTTCAGATTCCCTCTGGAAAATCCAAGTCTATTTCTTATGTTCTTTTGTTTCCTGCCTAATTGTGACCTTGGGACTAGTTAAGTATTTTCGTAGCAAAGGTGAAGAACAAACAGCAGACAGGTTCATTCGAGGAGTACAAATTGTTGAGCCAAAACAGCTTGAGAAAGAATTGAAGAAACGCAAAAAACAATCCTCGCTCACCTTCGACAAAATGAAAATTTTTAAGCAAGACTTTGAGTATCAACACACCCTTATGAACGGCACAACAGGGACGGGAAAATCCGTTGCGCTTCGCAAACTCTTGCGCTGGGTAAAAATGCGCGGGGATAAGGCCATTGTGTACGACAAAGGCTGCACTTTTACAGGCATGTTTTACGAACCAGAAAAAGATGTCATTTTAAACCCCTTCGATGAACGCTGCCCCAATTGGGACGTTTGGTGCGATGCACATGAAGATACGGATTTTGAGAACCAAGCCGCCGCGCTTATCCCGCAACACGGGGAAGGCGATCCGTTTTGGGTCTTAGCGGCAAGAACCATTTTTGCCTCAACGGCTTTTAAGATGCGTGATGATAGCAACCGCTCTAATGAACGTTTTTTAGAGATGCTATTAATGTCACAAATTGAGGATTTATCGGCCTATTTAAAAGGTACAGAATCCAGCTCTTTAACCTCCGATAAAGCAGCAAAAATTGCCATTTCTATTAAATCCATCTTATCGGCTTACATCAAGTCATTACGATTTTTATCAGGTCTCGATCAACCATTAGAAGATGGCAGCGTAAGAAAGCGTTTTTCTATTCGTGAATGGGTACAAGATGAGGAACAAAAAGGGGTCTTATTTTTATCCAGTAACGCGCATCAACACGCCTCACTGAGACCGCTTATCTCTATGTGGCTGTCCATTGCTTCGACCGCAATTTTAGGATTAACACCCAATCAAAATCGCCGCGTATGGGTCATTATGGATGAAATGCCCACTCTTCATAAACTGCCTGAACTTGCCGAAACTATCGCAGAAGTGAGGAAGTTTGGGGGCTGTTACGTTGTCGGTATTCAGTCTTACGCGCAATTGGAAAAAAACTACGGGCGCAACGCCGCAATGGAAATGTTTGATTTACTCAATACGCGGTTCTATTTTCGGGCGCCATCCGATCCGATGGCTATTCACTCAAGCAAAGACTTGGGGGAACAAGAACTAGAAATATCTAAAGAACAATACTCGTATGGCGCGAATACAGTGCGAGATGGCGTATCACTCGGGCATCAAAACGTGAAACGTCAAGCAGTCACTGCCACGCAAATATCGCAATTAGAAGACTTGGAATGCTGGTTAAAAACGGCGGGCAGCTACCCAATAACCAAGCTGCAATTGCACTACGACAAATTTAAACAAATCGCAGAGCCTTTCATCCCAAGGGAAATTCATTATTCTGAAAAAATGAACAAACTTGAAGAAATAAGAGCTTACAGCCAAATATCGGCAGTATCTGTCTTAGAAGATGAAACGAAACACAAACTATTCCAAGAATTCAGCGATATGTATTCAAATGACAAAGAAGAACAAGCAGAAAAACGAAAGGAGATGGCGGCACTGGAAAAGACGTTAAAGGATACAAAAAATAACCTTACCGAGTTGAAACAAACATCATCAAAAAAAGACGTGGTATCCCCCGCTCGTCACCATCTTGAAGAAGCCGATAATCGACACGATAAAGAAAATGAAAAATCCGAAGAAAAAACCACTCAAGAGATGTTTACAGCAGAAAATGAAATCATCAGCGAAGACTTTGAAAATGATTTATAACGAAAAGAGAAATCAAATGACAACATCAATCACACGATTAACGCCTATCTTTCTCGCGCTATTAAGCACATCAAGTTATGCGGCGACACCAACAACCTTTACACCAGAGCAACAGGCACAAATTGGTAACATTGCTAGCCAATATCTCATTGACCACCCCGAAGTGCTCATCACTGTGAGCCAAAAATTACAGGAGAAACAAATTCAGCAACAACAAAGCCAACAAAAACAATCCGTTCTTTCTCACCAGAAAGAGCTATTACGAGACAAAACCACTCCTTTTGTGGGTAACAAAAATGCCAAGGTAAATGTAATTGAGTTCTTTGATTATCAGTGTGTTTATTGCGCAAAAATAGCGGCTACTGTGCATGAGATGCAAATCCATCACCCAAATATTAAATTCATTTACAAAGAAACTCCTATCTTTGGTAGCCGTTGGGAGCCGTCAAAATATGCCGCTCAAATTGGGCTAGAAGTCTTTTCTCAAAAAGGAGGAAAGGCTTACAGCAACTATCATTACGGGATATTTAATACAGGATTAAATGAGGGCAAGCTCACCCAATCGATCATAAATAAAAAAGCGAAGGCGGCGGGCATTAACATCAGTGAATTCACCCCAACTGAAAGCTATCAAAAAAACCTACAGCTATTCTCAGAATTGGGTTTTAAAGGCACACCCGCCTTTGTAGTCATGCCATCAACAGGGGCAACCATTGATAATATTTTCGTTATCAATGGCGCAGACAATGCCGCTTTAAATAAAGCAATCGCTACTTTACAAAAAAAATAACAATCCCCAAAAAAATAAAGTCATCGCCCCTCAAATGAGGGGCTTTTTTACGCATAAGGAATTTTTATTATGATGTCATTAAGCTCTATCAAAGGCGGCGCATCGGGTGCATCTGATTACTATCTCAAAGAAGAAAAAGAAGCTAATCTTTCTCAAACTCAATTTAAATTAGACAAAAATAAACCAGGGGATTATTACCTAGAAAAAACCCCACACACCCTCAATACACAATGGTTTGGACAACTGGCAAAAAACGAAGGTATTGACGGTAAGGCTATTACCGAAGAAAAACTCAATCAGGTATTAGCGGGTCAGCTTGATTCAGGTCTTGCGCCTAGGGCGGGAAGCGAACACCGCCGCAATGGATATGATTTAACCTTTTCCGCCCCGAAAGGGGTCAGCATTATGGCTTTAGTGTACGGGGACACCCGTATTGTTGAAGCGCATCAAAATGCGGTAAAAATGGTATGCCATGAAATTGAAAAAAATACGGCGCAAGCTCGCCTCACTCAAGATAAAACCTCGACCTTTGAGAACACCGAAAGCCTCCTATTTGGACTCGTACAGCATCAAACCAGTCGTAACAATGAACCGCAATTACACACCCATACACTCATGGCTAATCTCACCCGCGATAGTCGCGGTGAAATGAAAAACCTCGCCTCTAAAAAAAACCAAAATGGACAAGAAAAACAAGGCACGTTTGAGCGCATCATGCACGACCAAAAATATTACTCCGCCCTTTATCACTCACACCTTGGTGTTGATTTAAAGTCAATGGGGTATTCTATTAAGTCGCTTGGCAACGGCCAAATGGACATCAGTAATGTGCCGAATGAGGTTATCGACGCAAACTCAACCCGACGACAAGAAATCATTCAACACGTAAAAGATACGGGGATGGATTCGGGAAAATCTCGTGACATTGCCGCGCAAACCACCCGAAAAGCGAAAACCTATACGCCTGAAAGCACGCTACAATCTCAATGGCTTGCCACCAATGAAGCCTTAAAATTTGATGGAGCGGCACTGGTACACGCGACACAACAAAAGCATATTGAATTGACGGCCTCGCCAGTTCTGACAAAAGAGGCGAGGCAATCTTTGGATTTATCCATTAATCACCTATCGCGTCAGCAAACAAAGTTACGCTTTAGTGACGTCATGACGTTAGCGGTGGGCGAATTATCCCAAGGCCATGTTCATGATATGGCGGCCTTAAAGACCGAAATAAACAATAGAATTGAGCAAGGCTCAATTATCCCTTTAACCAAAGATGCCGATCAATTCACTACACAAGAGGCTATCGACAAAGAGGAACAACTCAAGGCCACCGCACAAATCAAACGTAAAACATTAAATACCAACCTCAACGAAAAAGCCTTACAACAACTCAATCTCAATAAAGACGGCAACAAAACCTTATCTGCCATTATGGAAAGTAAAAAAACAGCACAGATTGTGGACATCAAGGGCAGTAGCGAGTCTTTTGTTAATCACTTATTGCATGTGAGCCGTGGATCTAAACAGCCCGCATTATTGTTAGCCCCTGATTTTTTATCTAAAAAATCGGTTGAGTCGAATATTCACCGCCCCGCTTTCACCCCAATGCAATGGATTAAAAATTTAGTTGCAAATGATAAAGCACTCAATATTCACCAAGCCCTACAAGAAGATCACTCTTTTCCCGCAAAGGGGATTGTCATTGTGGAGCAGGCCAATAAGTTAAATCTAGACACCACTCAATTATTAATAGCAAAAGCACATCAATCAAACAGTAAAGTGGTGTTCTTAAACCACAAAGACAAACGCCAGTCTTTTGGTTCAGGTAATGCGATGGAAACGCTTAAAAGCACACCAACCCCTATTCTATCATGGCGACAAAATCATCAAACCAACACCGATGTACAAATACACGCACACGGAAAGAGTCTCGATACTGCATATATTGCGCAAGAATATAGCGCACTCTCTCAAAAAGATCGCATGAACACTCAAGTGTTATCGCCGACAAAAAAAGACGCTCAAAAACTCAATACGCTGATTCGAGAAGAACTTAACGCGTCAGGGCAACTTGGTACACAAAGACAAGTTATTGAAACGTTACAACCAACCTATTTAACGCCAGAACAACAAGAAAGTGCCGCCAGTTTTACCAAAGGAATGTTACTCACCGAATTTGTTGATAAGAAGCCCATTGTTCATACCGTGATGGAAATTAACAAAAAATCCAATAAGGTATTGCTTCAATCGAGCAATGAAGAAAAACCTCGCTGGATTGAAGCGAAAAGCGCACATTTCGCGCAACGCTCTATTGCTTTTTCAACACAAAAATCAGTAGAAATCGCGCAAGGTGATCAACTTCAAGCCTCAAAAGGCATTTTTAAAACCACTATTGAAAAAGGAGCGAGACTTTTTGTACAAGCCGTCAATGAGAAAGGTATTACTGTAGAAGAAGAAAAAAGCGGGAAAATTATACATATAGATAATGAAAAATTACACTACTCCGCCCTTGATCATGGTTTCGCGGGGACACTCAATCAACGCGAACTAGAAAAAGATACAATTTGGTTTGCAACGAAAAGCTATCAAGCGGATCAAAACACACTCAATGAATTATTGGATAACAAAACTCGTCAGTTAACTTTTTTCACGAATAATAGTGAACAGTTAAAAGGAAAATTAGCACAAGTAACGCAAAGACCATCCTCTATCAATGAGGTAATAAACCACAGTCAAAGTTATGCCCCAACGCATGATAAGTATTTAAACCGTGAGACTACCCTGACCTTAACCCAAGATGTGACAGAAGCACTCAAGGCTATAACGGGTGCGCATCAATCAAAATCCATTATCGAAAAGTCTGTACAACATGCGCTGTCTAGTATTAGCGAAAAACAAGCGGCTATGCGTCATCCCGATCTTGTCAAAGACACCCTCAAAATAGCACTCGAAGAATATAATACACCTCTTTCTAAAGCTGACATTGAAAAACAATTAACCAGCATCTTCGAAAAGGGGGATATATTTTCGGTCGCTTATAGTGATGGGACGCGTTGGGTCACACAAGAGGCACTCGCGTGTGAGAAACGAATATTGACTCAATTTGAGCAAGGCCAAGGCCAAGTCATACCTTTAGTAACCAACAACAAAGCGATCAATGACTTTTTAAGCCAAACCCGAAATACCCCAAGTCAATCAGAGGGGATCAAGCATATTCTGACCACGACCGATAGATTTATTGCTATCCAAGGATTTGCAGGAACAGGTAAATCCACCATGCTAGAACAAGCCATTAAAATCACCAATGAACACAAAGAAGGGATCACCTTTAAAGGACTTGCGCCCACTCACTCAGCAGTCAATGAGTTAAAAGAAAAAGGCGTACCAAGCCAAACGGTGCAATCTTTTTTACAAGCGATGAACACCAAAGAAAGTGTAAGCAATCAATATCAAAATACTGTATTTCTCGTGGATGAAACCTCCATGATGTCAAACAAACAAATCGACACGTTAAATCAAACGTTATCGAGTGTAGGCGCGAGAGCTGTCTATCTAGGGGATAAAGATCAGCTTCAATCACAAGAAGCGGGAAAGCCGTTTGAATTAGGGATCAAACAAAAAAAACTTGCGGTGACGGTGATGAAAGACATTGTGAGACAACAAAATACCCCTTTAAAAAAGGCGGTTGAACATATTATCGATCAATCCCCTCATTCCGCAATAAAAAGCCTAGAACAACAAGCATCTAATAAAGAAACCGTCCCACTCGATAAGAACGCCTCATCCGAGCAAAACACTGAAAAACACCATCCTCACATTATTTCAACATACAAAAAATTGACAAATGAACACCACAAAAACACCGAGATCGCTCAGGAAAAAATTTACGAACTCGCGACAAAGGAATACTTATCTAGAACATCTGAATCAAGAGATAACACGCTTATTATTGCTTATACCAATCTTGAGCGAGATCATGTCACCAATATGATCCGAAAAGGATTACAAGCAGAAGGGACACTTGGAAAAGAAAACCTCCCCACGACAAGATTAAAATCATTAGGATTAACGCGTGAAGAAATGAAGCTCACCGCCTCTTACAAAAAGGGTCAATATCTAACTCAAAAAAACAATGACTATTACTTGATTAATCATGTTGATAACACTCACAAAATCGTAAGTTTAACGAACACACAAACAGGGGAAATAACGCCCTTTTTCCCTGAAAAAGTCAACCATCAATATACGGGGCTGTGGCAAAAAAGCACCCCTCAACTATCATCTAATGACAAGATAATGTGGCGACAATCGGATACAGATAGGAATTTAGGAGGTAACGAACCGCTGACGGTACTCTCTATCGATCAACACACACTGGTCGCTCAAAGTGATGAAAGTCAACGCATTCATTCGCTCGATTTACAGGATATGAAGAGTGCACATTGGGATCACCGATACACCAAAACCTCAGATATGGCGCAAGGGGCAACGTATAAAAACGTCATTAGCTTGATTAAATCAACCGCGAAATTAACCAATATTCGACGAGCGTATATTGATATATCTCGCGCCAGTGATCACATGATGATCATTACTGACGATGTAAAAAACACCATGTTAAGCTGGTTAAATCATGAAAAAGACACACCATCCGCTATCGAAACAATCGAGAAAATTACACCAGTAAAAGAGACGTACTTTGATAACCCAAAAAGCAAATATGACAACCCAACGTTTAAAGATAAGGACGGAAATTTCTCTTTAACGGCCTACTCAAAACATGTAAACAAAGCACTACAGCCTTACACAGAAAGCCTTTTTACGCACTATCTAGGCCAGCCCAATCAATCAAAATCAACCAAAGACCACTTAAGTTTTGGCATTGGAAACAGTCTAACGAAAGTCTCCTTAACGGGGGAGTTCAGAGGCTTTTATAAAAATTGGGATACAGGTGAGCGAGGTAATTTAATTAATTTAATCAAAAACATTGAGGACATTTCATTTAAAGATGCCATCGAAAAGGCCGAGAACTTATTAAGTGAGCCTGATAAGTTCGGCATTATTAAAAATGATAACAATGAATTATTAATCAATACGATGCCCGCACAACTATCTAAGTTAAAAGAATATGCGATTCACTATAACAAAACCTCAACACCTATCAAAGACACGCCCGCTGACACATATTTAACCAATAAGGGCATCAATACTAACAATATAAACAGCGTAAGCTTTAATCCTAGTGTTTATTCATCTGAATCAAAAAACACCCACCCCGCCATGATAGCCACGTATATTGATAAGAATAATAATGCACAAGCCGTTGAAGTAACATATTTAAAAGATAATGGTGAGCTGGCGGATTTAAACGTGAACAAAAGGATATTAGGTGACAAATCAAAACACTTAATCGAAATCAACAAAGAAAGCGAACTCTACCCTGCGGTTATTATTGAAGGAACTGAAAATGCTTTATCCATCAGTCAAGAATTAAATAGCAATCTATCTATTTACACCATTGACAACTTAAACAATCTAAAAGCCACAGACATCAATATAATTAATAACCATGAAGTTATCATTATTGATAATAATAAATTAAGCGAGGATGTTCTTGAAAATATAAAATCATCATTAGAAGATAAGGGCGTGCACGTGGAAATAATCAAAGAAGATAATCTTAGTTTAATTGATAAAAATGACCGCCTTGATCACAACCTAGACAATAATGACAAACTGGAACAAGATCTCATCCATAAAGATGATATTTCAACCAATAAAGACACCGACAAATTAAATTCCGAACTGTCTATTAACGATAAGGACACAACCAAAGACATAGAAAAAGAGTTTAATGATTTACCGTCTAATGATAACCACATCACCCCTGAAAGAGAAATCACTATAGATGACTTCTCTTTGTAGTAACCCCTGTATTAAGTATCCTTATTTTTAATAAGGATACTTTCTTTTTCAGTCATTGCTTTATTTTTAGCATTATCAATTAATTTCTTAACATCACTCATTAGCCCCTCCTCTTGTAATTTCCCTTTAATATAAGCATATCCCAAAACATTTCTAGATACTCTTTGACCGATAAGCACATTCTCTAAAATACTTTCCAATAACTCACGATTAGAAATCGTATCATCATTCTTTGCATTATCCTTAATTCGGATAGCAAATTCTAATAATTCCAATACTGCATCGGAGGTAAATTGTAATCCATTGTCTTGTTGATACTGGATAACCCATTCCTTTGTTTTGGTCGGCATCGTTACTTGTATTCTTTCATTTCTTTTCATTTTCAAGCCTCAAAAAGTACAAAAACAGGTGAGTATGATTGTACCCACCCGTGGGTATGATTGTACCCACTGTGGGTATGATTGTACCCACTGTGGGTATGATTGTACACACTAAATAAGCAAGCTATTGTTTTATAACAATATTTATAGTGGGTATAATGTGGGTATGATTATGCACTTTATAGCTAAGTAACTGATATTTATACAATACCCACATTATACCCACGCGTGGGTATAATGTGGGTATGATTTCAGCATATCTTTAGGCTTGTTTTCAAAAAAATAAATTCTATGGAAACTCCTTTACAGACAACCACTTACGGCAATCTGAAAGATTGCGAGGGGTGTAACCTCTCATGGAGGCCATAGATACCTCTTAATCGCCGATAATACTCATGCTTCTTTTTTGCTTTATTTATAGGAAAAACGGTAGCCCAAAATGGCGTTTGAATGACTAGCGAAAATATAAGGTGAGAATGAAAGGCTGGGGTTCGAGCAATAAAAAAGCCATGCGGTTATTCACGCATGGCTTACTAGTGATAAAAATAAATGACCATTTATTTTAAAGACTCCTCATGTTGAGACTCGTATTTTTCTTTATACATTTTGAAATAATAGTTATCAATATATTTTTTTGCTCCAAATTCCATCGGGTGTTTGTTGTAATTAAATTCTGCGGGGTAATATTCCCCGTTTTTGTTTTCAGCAAAAAAAGCACACATAGTTATTTCTTTAAAATCGCTAAAAATAACCACACCGTAATTCAATAAACACACTGACCACGAGTAGGAAGTATCTGCACTCAATAAAGTAGCAAGTCGATATATTCCCATTAAACCGTAAAAAGGATAGTGATCTTCTTTTGGTTTTAGCATAAGTGATTTTACTTGATGATAAATATCTTCTTGCTTTAATTGAATAATGGTTTCATTCATTCGCTCTGTTTTGTTTTTAAAAAAAGTGGTTAGGTGAGCGATCTTATTTTTTATTTGATTTTCATTGCCACACGACAAGTTATTGTGATTGGGCTTATTCGTTAGTAATGACTGGCGACATTCAATAATATTCATTATTACTCCTTTGTACTCACAAACAAGATAATAAAGGGCGATAACACCCCTTTATTATACCTGCTTAATGTACTGACTCGCAAATAAAACGGTGAGCTTTACTTGCAAAACTCGCGGCTTTAAATATGAATCTTTTATCGTTATTAAGTGCCTTAATCCAATTATCTATATATGAGTCATGTTGCACTTTCCCACGAACATTAAATTCAGCCATTAAAAAAGCACTGCCTAACTCTGCTATCAATTCTTCAAAAGCATAAGCGTTATCACCAAACCGTTTTCCTTTTGTTCTGTCTAATCGAGTTTCGCCACCTGTCCAGTGTGTGAGTTCGTGAAATTCTGTTGCAAAAAAATCCGCTTCACTATTAAACGTACTACGAGGCGGTAAATATATTTCATCGGTTGACGGCCTAAAAAATGCTTTATTGCCCGCTTCGGTTATTTTCGCCCCTGTCATTTTTATTGCCGCTTCAACGTGAGCAAATTGACTATAATCTAAGGTATTAATCGGTTCTATTATTTCAGTTTCTTTAATATCAATGCTATCCATTTGTTCGATATTAAAAACCGTAAACGTTTTTAATACGGGTAGTGTTTTTTCTTCTCCAGTTTGTTTATCTTCTTTTGCATACGTTTTGTAAAAAATGATGGTTGTTCCTTTTTCACCTTTACGAACTTGTGCCCCCATTTCTTGAGCTTGTTTATACGTTAGCCATGCTGATTTTTTAAAACCTTGATCTGTGGCTGAACCCCATAATAATAAAATATTAATACCCGAATATTGAATGCCACTTTTAAAATTGTATGGCATTTCATTACAGCTTGACGTATCCCAAGGACACGCCCACGGCTTAACGCCTTTTTCTAAACTGGCAATAATGGAATCCGTGACAACTTGATAAAAATCCGTTTTTTCTTTTGTCGCTTTTTTCTTTTTGCTTTTACTATTATCGCTTTTAGACTGCGCCTTGGTTTCCAAAGGTAAGCCTTTGGTCGCTGCTTGAGAATTAGGGAAACTTGCCGTTGCTTGCGTTGAGTTCGTCATGTTAAGTCCTCTTGGTTAAGATATCGCTATTCAGTGCATTGCCTGACTGCTCAACCTCACGACATGGCGCTCAATGACAAGGGCGCGCAGCGGCGAAGCCTCCCTTGTTATTGGGGGTCTGTTGTGAGTTGATTTGCAGGAAGAGTAATGCACTGTGTGGCGTTATCTAAGAGGGCAAATGACGAATGAAAACGCCAGTAACGGCTTAGTTGAACTTATTATCATGCAGTGAAAGCCCTTGATTTGGCTCTGAGGCTTTAGGCTTTAGGCTTTTGATGTTGCGAGGGGATTGTGCGACTGGAACTTAGATGAATAGAAAACTTGTTTTCGTGATGAATCAAGTTAGCGTGGCGAGCGCAGCGAAAAGCCGTGAATGTTGGTCCTGGTTAAAACGGCTCTTTTGTTTTAACCAAGACCAAAAATGAACATTCGCCCCAAAAAAAAGCCCCTATATTAAATAGGAGTTTCAAGAACAACGTTGAGAATGGCAGCTGCGTGTACGGCATTCACCAGCCCAATGTAAGTATCTTTCTTTGTCGGCGGACAATAAACTTTGCTTAGTTTTAATAAAGTCTGATCATTTACAATAAAAATTGATCTGTTTTGAGTAATTTCAGGTCTGGAGGAACGAATTAGCTAACATGCTTCTGCCCCAAAACGTTCTAGAACCCATCTAGATCGTAATAGAACTAACTAATGTGTAAAGCAAACACATTACTTTGAAAAAACTCCCGTCCGCACCCAAGTATACACATCTCCAAAAATTATTACTTAGGAAGAGTTGTGATATTCTTATATATGAGCTAAGTTGTTGGTTACAAGTAACTTAAAAAAATCTGGGCTTAGTTTTTTCATGGATATCAAGGATGGTGATATGACTCCAAAGTCAATAATTTTATTTGGACTACTTTTTAGCTCTTTGAGCGTACAATCTGCCACTTATACGGTAACAACAAGTAGTGATCAAGGCATGGGCTCACTTCGAGATTTCATCGAAAAGGCCAATGCTAATCCTGGTTTAGATACTATCGAAATACCGGCTTCATATAATGCACAAGCACCTATCTCGCCTAATTTGGGTGAAGTCCCTTCAGGTCAAACCGACAACCGAATGACAATTACTGATGATATTATCATTCGAGGATTAGGCGATGATTATGTCCACATTAATGACCATCAACGCTGGGTTTCTGATACTGGCTCATTTAATACTGGTTATCCGAATGATCCTAACAATCAGATTCTAAGATCATCTGGTCTTTTATTTGACATCAATCCTCGAAATACCGCAGGGCGCCCCATTGATGTCACCATTGAAAATGTGTGGGCAGAACACATGTCAGGTTTTATCTTTTCCGATAACGCTAATGTAACACTCAATAACGTTATCCTATATAGGATAGTGCCTAGGCAAGGAGAGGCATCCATCATGTCTACTCAAGATGGCATTGTTACAATAAAAGATTCATTTATATTCGAAAATCTTGGCCCAAGATCAGCACCTACCCTTATTTTTAATAGTAATGTTTTTATTGAAAACACGGCTTTTGAATCTAATGGACCATTGGATGAAAACACAGCGAGTCATGTTATTCAAGTTAGTCAAGATAGTTCAGGCAGCACAACGGCAGTCATCAAAGATAGTATATTTAAAGGCTTATTTAATTCTACTTTTAGATTTAATGAAGCTGATGCACAAATTATAAATACTTTATTTGATGGAAGGGATGCTAATAGAGGTTGGCCAATCTATGTCAATAAAGGAAAATTGACGCTAACCAATAGCACGCTGTATTACCCGACTATTACTAAAAATGTAGACCCTGCTACTTACAAAGCGACCCATATAGAGTTAATCAATAGTGCTCAACTTATAGCCAATAACAATCTACTCATTACAGTCGATGGTGTAAATAATGTTGGCTCTGCAATTTATCCAACAAATTGGGACGATACAACTATTTACCCATTGGCAGAGAACAATGATAACTTTATTTCGTCACCTGGTGTCGATGATACCCCTAACACTGGCCTGTCACTTGCAGGGTGCGTTACAACTAATTGTTTCGTTCCAAACACGCTTTCAATAGCCCTTGTTGATAAAGGCGACGACGATAAAGCGCTATATGACGATGGTAACTCAATCACATCAGATTACCTCAAACAAACCCGCCCGCAGGGGTTGAGAATCGACATTGGCGCATTCGAAAAACATGAATCTCTTTATGCTCACCCAGATAGCTATGAGGTTGATCAAGATACTAAGTTGATTGTCTCTAGTCAAAATGGAGTGCTTAAAAATGATACCAATGAAAACTCAGCACCCGCTGCATTAGACCAAGATGCTTTGTATGGAAGTGTCACATTGCATGCTGACGGTAGTTTTGAGTATCAACCTGATGCTGATTATTATGGCAATGATGAATTTTATTATTCAATCAATACTAGCCAAGCAAAAGTATCAATAACAATTCTCTCCACAGGTTGGACTCCTATCCCTAACAATGCTGCGCCAGTTGCTAATAATGATAGCTACTCACTTTACGCAGACAGTATTGATACTATTGTTGCACCAGGTGTGTTGCTTAACGATACAGATGACGCGAATACACAAGCTCCTTTTTATGCCGATTTAACTGCGCGAATCTATAAACAACCAATGCATGGGTCGGTAACACTTAAGGAGACTGGTGAATTCATTTACACGCCTGACGCTGGTTTTATAGGTGATGATAGCTTTGAATATGATGTTACAGATATTGGAAAAAGACATAGTTACCCTGCTACCGTTAATCTTCATATTCAAGCCGGTGTTCCTTATGGGGGGAAGGTTATCGCTGGAACCAGCAGTGGTGGTTCTATAGGGTTCTTAAGCACGCTGCTATTGACGATACTCGTACTGTTTAGACATCAAAAGTCACTTGCCGTTAAAGTGGTCGTCCCACTATTGTTAAGTGTTTCTCCTTTCGCTCATTCTGCAGAAGAGAATAACGGAATATATGTAACAGCTAATCCTGGGATTTCATGGTTAGAGCCAGATACTGACCACAACGCGTGGAGTCAGGAAAGTAACCGTCAGTTTTCTTTCGGAAGTAGCTTAGGGTACCAATTTGATAATAACGCGAGTATCCAGTTTACTTATCGTTGGCTAAATAGTGTCGATTTGAAAGCAGAACATACGCAATATAATGATATGACGGTCAATTACCAACATTACAGCTTTAACTTTGTTTATCGAGTTACGCAGCTTTGGGGCGATAAATTCGCCCCGTACTTCAGTTTGGGCTTAGGTTATCTTGATGCAAGTTCGAACCACGCGGAAGATTTCGAGGTGGAGGATAATGTTCACCCTAACATAGGCGTCGGCGTGAATGTATTGGACTTTGGTCAAATTAAGTCAGATCTACAATGGTATCATTTAGCAGGTGATGTTGATACCCTCGAACTCGTGTTTTCTTATTACTTCAAGTAATTCAACTAAGAACAGTGCTTTTAGCTGTTCTTAGCCAGAGCTATCAGTTAGCACCTCTTCATACATAATTTAAGGGTATTACGGTTGCTCCCTGCGATGATTTGGAATTGTTCATCAATTGGGAGCACCCAGTATCTGACCTTTCCAATCAATACAATGCAATGAGTTAAGGGACTTTTACACTTGCATTTATTCATGACTCGCTAACTTAGCAAAGGCATTAACAAGCTTCTGTCCATAAACGTTTTAGATATTAAACAATCTTTATTGTCACTCTTACTGCCCAGTTAGTAGTAATGCGCCTCACAAGTGATCAAACTTTATGACTCAACCATCCAAAAGTATATCAATAGTCGCTATTTCTGATCAAAGTTCATTGGACGCCGACATCATTCTCAAATGGATAAAGCCGCTTAACGATATCGCCATGACCTTATATTTAAGGTCGTGGCTCTTTAAAAAGAGAACAACATGAACAAGAGTATTGAATCTACAAAGTGGATAGAAGCCGAAAAAATTGAGTTTAAAAGTCAGGTGTATTCTTCAATTGATGAATATTTTAAAGATTTAGATCGAGCGGGGAGAAATGAGAATTATACGAATATTAAAGGGACGTTGTGGCCTCGAAGCCAAGATGAAAGAAACCGAATTTTGATTGATAAGATAAAAGCGAAAAATAGGCTTGAATCGCATTCTGATAGCCAAGGTACTGAGCTAATGTTATCAATCTGAATTCGTGTATATCATTAATGATATACGTTAAATAAAAGCGATTTTAATTGTTTTTTAGAGTAGTATTTACGTGGGTGTTTGGGCGTTATTTGTGCCTGAATATTAACGATTAAGGTACAGATAAAAGAAAAGCCCCACCTGACTATAAATCAGAATGGAGCTTACTTATGTATCAAGACAATACGAAGTATAGCCTCCTTAACAACGAGAGGCAACAAATGAAGTATAAATTAACAGCGAATTTGGTGGTCATTTGCATCACATTATTCGCCATCCTATTTTTGTTTAAGGACTCACTTTGTGATGTCCATTTTCAGAATAAGGAGGTTAACTTTAACGCTACGTTTGTTACCTACGAAGTAAGGAAGTAGTTAAGGTGACCCGCATTAGCGGGTCCCTTTACTCTTTGATTGTTTTTGGAATATTGCTCAATACACCCCGTTATTTGATGCATTGCGCATCAGTGGTTTGCCAGTCTTGGACTGGCATTAGCCACCGGACTGACAACGTTTATTTTGTTGGTTTTACTATAGGAATACGGGTTCTGTCGCAAAGTTTGACTGAACCTATTTTCTCGATTCTAGAGTAGAGTTATCTATTATTTTCTTCATTAAAACGTCCTTAAAATAATGTATAACATTAATGTTATACGCCATTCTTACAAATTAGTTTAACTTGACTCATGCTACAGCCGGCTAATCGAGCTGTCTCTTTGATAGTATGATGGGGGCGAAGCTTTAAAATAAGTTCATTCCGGTCTGTGTCTTCTTTTCGTCCACGATATTTACCACCCGCCTTTGCTAATGAAATCCCTTGTAACTGGCGTTCGCGTCGAGTTTCATAATCATCACGAGCCATTTGTAATGCCAGTTTTAACAATAATTCTTGAATAGACTCTAATACAACTTTAGCGGTTCCGGTTGATTCAGAAACCAAATCGGATAAATCAACAATACCAGGTATTGATAACATAGCCCCTTTATCTCTTATTGAGCTAATCAGCTTTTCCGCTTCAATAAGTGGCAATCTGCTTATTCGGTCTATTTTTTCAGCGATAACAACCTCACTTGGTTGTAAGTCACTAATCATTCGCAAAAGCTCTGGTCTATCCGCTCGAGCACCGGATGCTTTTTCTTTATAAACACCGGCAACGTAAAAACCATTTTTTTTAGCTTCATCAATAAGATTTTCTTGTCGAGTGAGATCCTGACCTTCAGTACTCACTCTCATATAAATTCGTGCAACTTTCACTTGCTCACCACTTGGTCAATTTAGGTATACTTATATTGACCACTTTAAAGTAAATGGCTAATAATTCAATACAGCAACTCAAAATGGCCATTATTTATTGACCAACTTATATTGACCATTAAAGCATTAAAATGCAATAATTTACCTTTAATTCGTATGGGTACGTTTTAGAGGTTAATTTGAGAATAAGTAAAATTCAGAAACAAGCACTATTGCTTCTTCATTTTATGGAATTGAGGTATGGGCTTTATATTTCGGTTAACTCAAACTATTTAAGAAAATCGATTAGCCAGTCTTTAGATAAAGATCTAGCATCAAACCACTTTCTTGTGTCGATGCACACTCTAGTTAAGAACGGCTATCTAAAATACCAAGCTAACACAGGTCATCAGCTAAGTGATAACGCGAAAGAAAATGAAAACATGTGGCAGTTAACAATGGAAGGTAGACAATATGCTGAAACGCATCACTCAGCGCAATTGAGGATAAAAAGAAGATATATAAAAAAGTCTACTGTGCAGGTTTAGGTAGTTTTTTTCCATTAAGTAAATTATAACAAATAATCCAAAAATTAACTTTTTTAGGCTTCCCTGGCTTCTCATCTAATGGGTATGCACTTTCTATATGGAACCTCATTTTCCCTTTAGATTTCCAGACTCGATAAACGACTTGATAGTAAATTTCGGTTCCGTCATCTTGATGAAGTTTGCAACTACAATATCGACTATACCCACCGTGATAGCAAAACTGATCCGGTAACGTTTCTATAATTTGAGGGAGATTTGAGGACAATTTATATCTAATAAGGTCGAATTGACGTTTATCTGTTGGGTACGGGTATATCCGATGCGGTTCAATTTCATCACCATCCTTGATACTTGTCGTAAAAACGTGATGAGAAATGGTAAAGAAAAGTGTGTAATTTTCACAAAGCTCAGGATGAGTAAAAGTGATTTTTTTAGCCTTTAAATGAGAAAAATCATAATCAATTCCATCCAGCTCAAAATTTTTCCAATTTTGTACTTCATTATCATTAAGATTGAATATTTGATTCTTTTTCATTAATAATTTACTTAGAGGTAGAAATAACAAAGGCTCCATCTAGGGAGCCTTCGCCAAGATAAATCTTGGAATCAGAACGTCATTACCGGGCACTGCCTCGACCATATAGGTTACGTGATGTCATAAAAACCTATGTAAGCATTTTTATGTCTGCTGCATCATTAAGTCTAATTATGCGATATATCGTTGCATCTGTAAACAGTATTTATGTTTTTCGTAATTCTGTAAACGGTTCTCTTTATTTCTAGCACCTAGTTCACTGCCGCACAGGCAGCTTAGAAATTGTTTTCAATAATTACACAATAGCACTGGAGCAGAAAAATCCTCATTAACGTGGGGCTTTGTATTACTTACGGATTTTGGCCCAACTATCGAATACTCTATCGTTTTGCGCCTGATACCCAATGGCAGAATAAGTTTCACTATCATACCTGTTGAATTCAACCCTTACCGACGATTCGAAATGAAACAAAGCGCCAACCATGCCTTGATAGTGTCCGACCGGTACAAATGCCGCAATCCCTTTCCCGAGGCACTGTACGTCAGCTAGTATTACCTCATTATTTACGCGTATCCTTGCGTTCTTTGCTATCAGAGACTCGCTGTTCGTAACGCATGCCAAGGCGGGAGCTGTGAAAAAAATTAAAAGCTCATCCTTTCCCGCTTGTAGCACTGCGCTATAGCCGTTTTTGTTTGTTGTTATGGCGGCCATGTCATCCATGTAGACCCAGTTCGCCATTGCGCAGCTTGATTGGAGTAGTGCAAGAAGCATAATTATTTTTTTCATATTAAGAGACCATTCTTTATTTGTTCACTGCCGCACAGGCAGCTTAGAAACTAAACTGGAGTTGTCGATTAAAGGTGATGAACATAGGCGCCTACGGCGCAAATCAAAAGGCTGTTAGGTCTTTCTGTAATGCCTGCTCTTTCTTATGTATTACATGTGTAATACACCCCTATTGCATGTCATTAATCAATTCTAGTAATTCATTGTTATCTATATTATTTTTCATTGCAGTTAATGCTCTAAATAACTTTGCGGCAGACACTTTTCTGTTCGTATTCTCTTGAAGCTCCTCAACCCAATCTTGCACTTTTTGCTTATCGGCTAACGATAGACGTAATGTCAAAGGAGGCACTTTATATGTTGTTAAAGGCTTCTTTCGCACTGTAGTTATAGTTGTTTTATTTTGTCTATCCGCGCGAGATGCTAATGACGACTTAGCACCTTTATTTGATAATTTATTACTACCCATATCTGTATTACCTATGTATTACATATAGCATTAATTTCTTTAGCTAGAGAACTATAATCATTATTTATAATAGAGCCTCTTTTGTAGAGCCTTATCGGCATAGATAAAGCATTGGCTTGAGATAAATGCTCTGAACGTCTGATTACTGTTTTCAATACGTTATCTCGTACAACCTCTAACTCTTTCTCTATATAGTTATTTATTAATGTGTTTCGACTATCAATCTCATTTCTTAGTATGCAATAGTTTGCTTCATTATCTTTGATTTCATCAACAGCATCCAATAGTGGAGATATTCCATCAAGAGAATAAGCTCCTGAATCAATAGGTATAACAATCAACTCCGATGCTTGTATGGCATTTAACGTAGTCAAAGATAGATTAGGTGGAGTATCAAGTAACACAAAGTCATAATCTTTTGATATTTTACTTAACTGTTTTTCTAAAATTCTCTCACGATTAATTTTTGTTAGTGATGTTTCGATTACACGGGATAACTGATAATCAGTAGGAATTAAAAATAAATTATCAATCAAATTATCAGCAGCTTGCGCAGGGATGATCAAATCAACAATATTAACCATCTTAGGTTTATCGAACAGACAAGCAATGGTTTCATTAAAATCAAAACTAGTTTGACCATTTGAAAGTGTTTTTGAACAATTTCCTTGTGGATCAAGATCTATCACCAGTACTTTATTTTTCTTTGCTAATTCAGAGGCCAAATTAACGATTGTTGTCGTTTTACCGACTCCGCCTTTTTGATTTGCTAATGATATAACTTTCATAACACCCCACTGTATTACATATGTAATACACATTAAAATATAATTAACCACATGCATTACATGTAGCAAAAAAGGAAAACAAACACCTGTATTACCTATGTAATACATGTTAAATGAATAGAGAACATATATCAACCTGTATTACCTATGTAATACATAAAAATATGATCTTTTGAGGCTTAGCAATCTCGCCGTAAACCCTCGCCCGATCTGATTATTATACACTTTCAACTAGAAAGAGGATCTGAGGGCGGGGATATAAGGCTCAAATGGTGACGTAGGTGACTAGGTTCTGTCGCAAAGTTTGACTGAACTACGGTAAAATACCGTAGTTCTTACCAATCGGATGTTCTCATTATGTTTAAAGGCTGTCAGTTTCCGTCCGCTATTATTCTTCTCTCCGTACGTTATTACC
>NZ_JAAUWS010000022.1:0-42911 GCF_014694465.1 Vibrio sp. S11_S32
GTAAATGTGACTTAACGAAGAGTAAAAGGCTTTTAGCCGAACCCTTCGGGCTGCGTTTGTTGGTCTTTTCTACTTCGTCATCGGCTTTTCGTGTAGCCAGCTACACCACAAAGCCTCTTCCTTGTATAAAAAACCAACAATTCGCAGCAAAAACAACCACGAAAGATCAACAGCCCCTAAGGTATTTTTCTGGCGATAGCTTGGCGCAAGCGACAGATTCAGATATTCTGCATCACGTCTATCGTCTCAACATTTTCTAGGTGCTTCATGTATCAACTTAACAATCAAAACATTGCCGCCGATGCGCAAGGCTATTTACTTGACCATACACAATGGACGCCAGAACTGGTGCCAATTTTAGCTCAATCGGAAAATATCGAACTCAGCGAAGCTCATTGGGAAGTGATTTTGTTTGTGCGCGATTTCTATCTTGAATTTAATACTTCTCCGGCGGTACGCATGCTGGTAAAAGCAATGGCAAAAGCCCACGGCCCAGAAAAAGGCAGCAGCAAATATTTATTTAAGTTGTTTAAAAAGGGCCCAGCGAAACAAGCCACTAAGCTCGCAGGCCTACCTAAACCGGCTAAATGTTTATAAAGCCATTCCTTAGATCCTCAGCCACTAGAGAATACTAAAATCTCGGGTGACTTGCTTGTCGGTTGGCTGCTCAACTAACTTGGCGACAAACGCGCTGCGAGGCCCTTTTTTAAGCCAAGCAACAAATTCATCTACCTTATTGGCATCACCGCATACTAAGACTTCTACATCGCCATTGTTTAAGTTTTTGGCGTACCCTGTTAATCCCAACGATAAACCTTGGTGCGCGGTTTGATAACGAAACCCGACCCCTTGAACTGAACCCGATACAAAAAATAATCGATTACAAAATGCCATATATGCTCCTTTGACTATAATTATGCTGCTATTGCTATTTTTCAAAGTCATTGTTACCACTTTATCATTAAAATATTAGCAATAATTACGGTTAAATTTGCTTTCCTTGGCACATTAACTGAAAATACTCCCTTTCCTTTCTATTTAGGCAATTCAATCATTATGACTCCAGCTATTTACCTTGTTAAAGGCCGCGAAAAAGCCCTTCTTCGTCGCCATCCTTGGATCTTCTCACGTGGCATTCAAAAAGTGGAAGGCAAGCCCGAACTTGGCGATACTGTGGATGTATTCTCGAACAATGGTCAATGGTTAGCAAAGGCGGCCTTTTCTCCACAATCTCAAATTCGCGCCCGAGTTTGGTCTTTTGAAAAAGAAGACATTGATACCGATTTTTTTGTTAAACGTCTACAAGATGCGCAAGCAATGCGTGAGCCAATTATTACTCGTGGTGGCTTAACCGGTTACCGTTTAATCGCCGGCGAATCTGACGGCTTACCTGGTATTACTATTGACCGCTACCAAGACTTTTTAGTTTGTCAGTTATTAAGCGCTGGCGCTGAAGCCAAACGTGAATTGTTGATTGATGCTATTAAGCAAGTCTTTCCAACTTGCAGTATTTATGAGCGTTCTGATGTTTCTGTACGTAAGAAAGAAGGTCTAAAAGAACGTCAAGGTATTATCCACGGTGAGATGCCGCCAAGTTCACTGGTGATTGAAGAAAACGGCGTGAAGATCCAAGTTGATATTGTCAAAGGTCATAAAACCGGTTTCTATCTTGATCAACGAGACAGCCGTCAACAAGCGATGAAATACGTTGAAGGTAAATCAGTATTAAACTGTTTCTCATACACTGGCGGTTTTGGTTTATACGCATTAAAAGGCAATGCGGCACATGTGGTTAATGCCGATGTTTCTCAACCGGCACTGGATAACGCCAAAGCAAATGCCGAACTCAATGGTTTTGATGTTTCTAAAGCTGAGTTTTTAAATGCGGATGTGTTTAAGTTATTACGCGAATATCGCGAAAACGGCACAAAATTTGATGTAGTGATCATGGATCCGCCTAAATTTGCCGAATCAAAAGCTCAGTTAAATGGTGCATGTCGCGGCTACAAAGACATCAATATGCTGGCGATGCAAATCTTAAACCCTGGTGGCACTTTATTAACCTATTCATGCTCAGGCTTAATGGAAACCAACTTATTCCAAAAAATCATCGCCGATGCCGCACTTGATGCAGGTCGTCGAGTTCAGTTTATTGAACGTTTTGCCCAAGCGGCCGATCATCCGGTCGATAGCGCCTATCCTGAAGGTTTTTACTTGAAAGGTTTTGCTTGTCAGGTTAATTAAGCCCGACCAGATAACCTATTTATTCAAATTGCCACTTGCTTAGAATGAAAGAAAATAAGTACGTGGCTATAAACCAATATCTACATTCATTAGAGAGTGAACCATGTCAAAACTAACGAACGATATCGAAGCAAATCTAGCCTTATTTGTACAAGAGACTCAAGACACTAAATTGGTTTGGGGCCTAAGAAATGAAGATGGTTGGCTAGCGTGTGATTCAACCGAATTTCAAGAAAGCGAAGTGATGCCATTTTGGTCAACTAAAGAAGATGCTCAAGCTCATAATGTGGAAGAATGGTCAGATTTTGAAGTACTAGAGATCCCACTGGATATTTTTGTTGAAGACTGGTTGATCACCCTTGCAGAAGATGGTGTTTTGATTGGCACCAACTGGAACGCTCAATTAGAAGGCAAAGAACTTGAGCCTTCTGAATTGGCAAAGCAATACCTATAAACTCATATAGCTCAATAATATGAAGTAATATTGCTGTTTTTTTATCTCAGCGGTTGATTCAATAAACCCCGTGACTGTGCTTGCCACTGTACGGGGTTTATTTTTTATATCGAGAAACCAATAAGTTTCCCCAGCTTAACACTAGTCTGGTTTACTGGTTTCCAGACCTCTCGCTTTACGAGCATCTTCAATACTACCTTCATTGAATACCTTGTTATACCCAGCTTTATTTAGCACAGACTTGGCTATTCCAGCCCGATTCCCACTGCGGCAATACAAGTGGATTTCTGTTTCAGGGTCTGGGTATAACTTACTGACCTTGTCGAGTATTTGGGTGTGAGGAATAAATACATCACCTTGTATATGGTCAACCTTATACTCAGCAGGCGAGCGCACATCAATCCAGACGCTCTCAGCTTGTGCCAAGAGAGGAAACAACAAGACGAGAGAAACCAAACTCCCTTTCAACATGTTTTTTATATTCATAACTCTATCCTTAAGTTAATAGTTCATCATTTTTTTGGAGATCGAGGCAATAGCCTGCAAATTTCTGCTTGGAGATTACCTATTTTGCATTGCGGCCAATTGCGCCATGACAGTGTTTTTATTAGCTAAATATTCATCTAGCCCTAATTTGCGTAAATCGCACGCTGGGCAGTCGCCACAACCATCACCAATAATACCGTTATAACAGGTTAGCGTTTGTGTTCTCACCAAATCGAGCGCATCGTTTTGATCGGCTAAAGCCCATGTTTGCGCCTTATTTAACCACATTAATGGGGTTTTTATCTCAAATTGTCGGTCCATACCGAGAACCAAAGATTGATTAATCGATTTAACAAACTCATCACGACAATCAGGGTATCCTGAAAAATCGGTTTCGCACACCCCAGTGATCACCGCCTTGGCCCCAACTTGGTAAGCATAGATGCCTGCCAGGGTTAAAAATAGAATATTTCGACCAGGTACAAAAGAATTGGGTAAACCGTTATCTTGTAGTTCATGTGATACTTCAATATCATCACGAGTTAACGAGCTGATCGCCAGTTCATTGAGTAAACCCACATCCATCACTTTGTGCGCATCAACGCCTAATTTTATCGCCAGTTGCTGCGCCACTTCTATTTCTAACTTATGGCGTTGGCCATAATCAAAGGTGATGGCATGAACTTCATCGTACTGTTTCAATGCTTGGATCAGACAAGTAGTCGAGTCTTGACCACCACTAAAAACCACAACTGCTTTATTCATAATTTACATCCCATTAGAATTATTTAATAGCGATAAGCGTTTTGATGGGCTTGAACTCGCCCAAGAGTCATCGCATTGAGGGTTAAGATCAATACCATTAAGTAATGAATAAGGTAAGTGAGCACCCCACTGTATGAGAAGATATCCGCCAGTTTATGGTATCCAAACATTACTAATATAGCCACAATCCAAGTCAGTAGCAGTTGTCGCTTAATGGTACCCACTTTTCCTAAATGCCATCGTCTTGGTTTAATCGTTAAAATTACAGCAAAGGCCAATGTCATTGCCGCTAATTCGCCAATTAATAATGAATGGCTATAAAAAGCAAATCCGTTTAGCAGTATCGTTAATAGCCACCACAAAGCAGGGCTCGCCATAGTATTTAGCGCGTGTAAGTTTTTTTGCTGCTCGATGCGAAGATAATGCCAAGCAATAAGCAAACCTAGGGCATAACCAAAAAACACATCCGACCAAAAATGCGTCCCTAGCCAAACACTAGCAAAACCTTGAGCCAATATCAGCAGTACCAATAAAGGTAAGTTTTTATGGTATTCAAACTCTTCATATTGCTCGACCAAGCCATTAAATATATAGCTAAGCCAAACCACACTCAAAGTGGCGCTTAAACTTGGTGTGCCAAAGCCGGCTTTTTCCGACATTTGCAGATCAGGTAAATAAGCATCTGGTCGAGGCAACTTCAATCCGATTTGAGTAAAAAACACCAAGACAGCGGCAATCACAACAATTAAACACAAATGAGTAGTAAACTTTGAGCCAAACAAATAGTTAAATAACGGCAGCATAAAGAGAATAAAGAAGAAACCTGACATGGTATCAAGCATCGTCATTACCAATGAAAATGCCTGACTGAATGGGTTATCTAAATCTCGAACACTGCTTTGCACCATTTGGATAAAAGGTAATTCTATTTGATGCAATGCGGGCGCGGCCGTAATTGCGTCATTGATATATTGGACCGGTTGATTATCAACATCATGGCCAGAAACCTGCTGTTTCCATTGGGCAGGAAAACGATATTGATTGGCCGACATATAATTCGGTGAGGCTAAATAAACACGGCGAGATTCAGAGCCAAAGCTCGGCGCAAACCAAGCCGGTAAACTATGGAATCCTTCTTTATTTTGAAAACGAAAAGCGACAATCGCGGAATCGGCGCTACACTCAAAAATATAGGCGGTATCGGTTTGGGTCAGCAGTTTCTTCACATGCACCACCAAACCACTTTCTTCCCAAGTTTCTCGCTCAGCTGCCGCCGCGGGTGTTTCTCCTGCTTCAATCGTTCCCCCTGGCAGAGAGTAGCGATTGGTGATCATTTCTTGTACAAACACCACTTGCTCGTCGGCTTTAATAAAGCACAACGCCCCTTTTAATTGAGGCGTGTTTGGATTTACTGTTTGTGCACTGCTCTGAATTGAGAAAATTAAGGTGAACATAGCGAGCATCGCAATGATGGCTTGATTCAATTTACGTTTCCATGTGAATGACATCAGATTGGGTACCATGCTTATTTAATCAATGATTTTCGGAGATAATGGATGTGAGACTCAAATTCCATTTTGTTATAAAAGGCTTTACCCGCTTGGTTAAAATCCCAAACTTCGACAAACAATTGCACCACGCCATAAGCAAATAACGTCGATTCTATACGTTCAAATAGCGCAACCGAGACCCCTGTATTTCTATGCTCTGGCAGTATAAAAAATTCATCTATACTCCCCATTGGTAATGGCTTACAGATTGAAGAGATTAGCTCGCAAAAGTGGCCAGTAATAAAACCAAGGATTTTTTGATCCTTTTCTGCCACGAAGACCAAACATTCTGGGTGCTCGATATAACGCGCGATGCTTTTTTCTTGTTCGACGTCTTGCGCGGTTTTAAACAATTCAGGTTGAGCCTGATGATGATGGTCATGCAATTGGTACATTAACTCATTCAAACACTCAAGATCTTGATTGGTTGCAGATCGGATTGTCACTGGCATCTTGTTGATAACCTATTATTATTTTTAACAAAAAAAACAGTGACTTATTTTACTGTAAACTGCCTTGCTTGTATTTAACAATTCCATGATTTGTCAAAATAATTTCAAATTTATCCCTAGATGTTATCAAATTTTAGTTAATCATTATTAATACTTGTTCAAATTCGATCTATTCATTTACACTAAATTTCAAACTCATCAATAAGAGTCACTCATGCTCGATTATGCCCTGCTTTCTGCCTTTATTCCGACCTTCTTTTTTGTCTCAATCACACCAGGGATGTGTATGACTTTAGCCCTGACCCTTGGAATGAGTATAGGGGTTAAACGTACTTTATGGATGATGGCGGGTGAATTAGTCGGTGTGGCTCTAGTGGCGACTTCAGCGGTGATCGGGGTGTCTGCCATTATGCTCAATTATCCGGGTTTATTTCTGGTTTTGAAATGGATTGGTGGTGCTTATCTGATGTGGATAGGCATTAACATGTGGCGAAATAAAGGGAAAATGTCGCTCAATTTAGAGAATATCGACCAACCAACCCAACGCTTACAATTGATGAGCCAAGGTTTTATTACCGCCATAGCAAACCCAAAAGGATGGGCATTTATGATCTCGCTATTGCCACCTTTTATCAATGTCGATAAATCGGTCCCTCATCAAATGATGGTGTTGATAAGCATCATTTTATGCACTGAGTTTGTGTCTATGCTGGCGTATGCCACCGGTGGCAAAAGTTTGCGACTATTTTTGAGTAAAGGAAACAATGTCCGTTTTCTTAATCGTATCGCGGGTTCTTTAATGATTGGGGTGGGGATATGGCTGGCGATGATTGATTAACCTGCCATTTGACTAAATAACAATACATTCTCGCTCATTTATTACTCACTTTGAGAGCTTATAACCAAATATGATATTTAATGCCTTATTCTGCTTTGTGCACCAGTTCAAAGATTGGTACTTTGTTATTAACTTGTTTAACAATAACAATCTGACCTGCGTGCAGGTTATCAATAAAGGATAATATATTATGTCGCTTGCTGTTATCGCCAATCTCGCGGTATTTGTGTGCATTCTCTTTTTCTTGTTCCAACAACAAAGAAAAGCCAGCACCTTATCTCGTCAAGTTTTATTCGGTTTAGTCTTTGGTAGCGCCTTTGGTCTTCTTATTCACCTCTTTTATGGTGAAGGCAACCCTATCATCAAAGACACGCTTGAATGGGTGAACGTGGTAGGTAGTGGTTATGTTGGCCTATTAAAAATGGTGATCATGCCATTAGTATTAGTGTCTATGATTGCTGCAGTGGTAAAACTTGAAAGTTCAGGTTCGCTAGGAAAAATTAGTGGTTTAACTATTGGTATTCTTCTTTTCACCACTATGATCGCGGCATTAATTGGTATTGCGGTTACTCAAATATTTGGCCTTTCTGTCGCTGGACTTTCTGAAGGTGTACGTGAAACGGCGCGCATGAGTGTGCTTGAATCCCGCATGGGCAGTGTGGCCGATCTCACGATTCCACAAATGCTGGTCAGCTTTATTCCAACTAATCCATTTGCTGATTTAACCGGTGCACGTTCAACCTCCATTATTGCGGTAGTCATATTTGGTATTTTAGTGGGTGTCGCTGCTCGTCGTGTGATGATTGAGAAAAAAGAACTCGAATCGCCAATTCGCACTTTCATTGAAGCGGCGCAATCTATTGTTATGCGTCTAGTGAAAATGATTATTGCTTTAACGCCTTACGGTATTGCCGCATTAATGACCAAAGTGGTGGCAACCTCAAGCCTAGGGGATATTTTAAGTCTGCTTGGGTTTATCGTGGCGTCTTATGTGGCTATTTTCTTAATGTTTATCGTGCATGGCTTGCTTGTCTCGCTGGTCGGGGTTAGCCCAAAAGAATACTTTAAACGTATTTGGCCAGTACTGACCTTTGCCTTTACTTCACGCAGTTCTGCGGCAACGATCCCGCTGAATGTTGAAGCGCAAATCGCGAAGCTTAATGTTCCGCCTGCGATTGCCAATTTATCCGCAACCTTCGGTGCCACTATTGGTCAAAATGGTTGTGCGGGTATCTACCCTGCAATGCTTGCTGTTATGGTGGCGCCAAGTGTTGGTATTAACCCAATGGACATCAACTTCATTCTTTCGCTAGTGGCTATCATTGCCATCAGTTCATTTGGTATTGCCGGTGTTGGTGGCGGCGCAACGTTTGCCGCGCTTATTGTATTACCTGCAATGGGTCTACCTGTCGCTATCGTGGCACTGTTAATTTCAATTGAACCTTTAATTGATATGGCGCGTACTGCTCTTAATGTGAGTGGCGCAATGACCGCCGGTACCATCACCTCGCGCTTATTAGGTGATAAAAAGGCCATCAATAAAGAGTTTAAAGCGATCTCAACCCAAGCGGCTGAGTAAGATTTAGCAAGCGAAAAGGGCTTAAGCGAAGGCGTTGACTGATATACGCTTAACCACATAAAACACAAAAACCCGTAATGCATATTCTGAAAAACAGAATTCATTACGGGTTTTTTATATCTATGATTTAGCTACAATCGTTATAAGATCGCTAACGCCACTTTGGCAAGGTTATAGGCATCCACATAACCAGAATGTTGACGCCCTTCCCACTCAATATTCAAACTTTCTTGTGCAGCGCGATGACCAATTCGTTTGTCTTTTAAGCGCGATTTCAAGCGATAGATGGTGGCTAAATTAACAAATTCTTTAAACGGAAAATCTAAGCCTTTTTGCTCACATTCTGCGCGTAAAATCTCGTCATCACGACCCCATGAAGCATAGATTTTTCGTGGTCCGCCAAAGTTTTTCACTAGCGAATGTAAAACATCTTCTAATGGACGGCCTTGTTTTTGAACTTTTCTTGGTGTGATGCCAGTAAGCTCATAGCAAAAACCTGAAATTTCATCATGCTCTGGTTTTACAAAAAACTGTGCCCGTTTCACAATAACACCTTGGCTAAGATCGATCTCCGCTAAGCCAATTTCTATAATCTCACCGGTACTTTTTGTGCTACGTTGATTGGCGATATCATCTTTACTCCAGCAGCACATTTCTAAATCAAAGCATACGACTCGGTTATAATTCATTGCATTGGACTCAATTTCAAAAAAAAGGATTCTAACAAAATTCTGCTTATTATTAGTAAAAAGTTTTCTTCACATCGCTACTTCGGCGACATTTTCACCGTTACTTTGTTCAGCTTTCGCCTAAGCTTATAAAAATGCATTGTTTTAGTCGATTAAATAAGCAATAGCATCGCAATGTATAACGCGACAAACCCACTTATGATAAAATAATGCCAATTTTATGACTGACTCTTATCTTTTAATCGGCCTTGATTTTTACCGTTAAGCCCAAAGATAAGCAATTGAATACTTTCTTATAGAGACATCATCATGACTTTTGATTTATCCGCAATGCCAACCACCTTTGATCTTCTCCATGTTATTTTAGCCGCCACCACCGTGCTATTTTTATTGCTGTCTTTGCGCAGTAAAACGGTTGAAAAAATCGTTGAGAAACCCGTCGAAAAGATTGTTGAGGTTGAAAAGCCAGTCGAGAAAATCGTTGAAGTCGAAAAAGTCGTCGAAGTGGAAAAAATCGTTGAGAAAATTGTCGAGGTTGAATCTAAACTCAAAACTTCGCCAACCGATTCTGCATTGCAATTGATGTCACTTTTCCAACAAGAAGCCCGTTTGATCGATTTCTTATCGGAAGACTTAACGGGCTTTAGTGATGAAGAAGTGGGCGCGGCGGCTCGCGTTATTCATATTGGCGGTCAAAAAGTGCTGGCTGATCATTTCTCTCTTTCTCAAATTCGCAGCGAAGATGAAGAAACGCGTATTACCGTGGCCGAAGGCTTTAACGCCCAACAGATTCGTTTGATCGGCAATGTATCGGGCCAAGCACCTTTTAGCGGCACGCTTATTCATCGTGGTTGGAAAGCCGATTCGATTACCCTGCCTAAATTATCTGAAAACTACGACGCTTCGGTATTAGCGCCAGCAGAGGTTGAGCTTTAATGGATATCAATACCCGCTCTCATTTATCGTCATCGGACCAAAATAACGTGGCTCAATTTTTTGTTGGGATCGATTTAGGCACCACCAATTGTGTTTTATCTTATAGCCCAATGAATGATGATGCGGCGCAAGTGAATATCTTCCCTATCGCGCAATTAATCGCGCAAGGGCAAGTACAAGACTTAAATCAATTACCATCATTTTTATATCAAGCGCATGAAACGGAATTGTCTGCTGGCAGCACTACGCTACCTTGGACTGAGCAGCCGAGTGCGTTAGTCGGTGCGATTGCTCGCCAAATGGGCAATAAAACGCCAATGCGATTGGTTGCCAGTGCCAAGAGTTGGTTATGCCACGGTGGTGTTGATCGCCGTGAAGCATTCTTACCGCAATCAGGTCAAACCGATGCGGACGACATTGCTAAAGTCTCGCCTTTAAAAGCGACCGAATTGTATTTGTCGCATTTAATTTCGGCTTGGGATCATCAACATGCCACTGCGCCTTTGCGTGATCAGCATGTCACCATCACCATTCCTGCCTCTTTTGACCCCGCGGCAAAAGAGCTTACTGCTGAAGCGGCTCGTAATGCTGGTTTGCAACATGTGACACTATTGGAAGAGCCTCAAGCGGCGCTTTATAGCTGGATTGATAGCAATAGTGCCCAATGGCGTGAGCAAGTTGAACTGGGCGACTTAGTATTGGTGGTCGATGTGGGCGGCGGTACTACCGATTTATCTTTGGTGTCCGTAACAGAACAAAACGGCAATTTAGCTTTAGAGCGGATTGCGGTCGGTGAACATATTTTGCTTGGTGGCGATAATATGGATCTGGCGCTCGCTTATCGCCTAAAAATGAATTTAGCCCAACAAGGTAAGCAACTGCAACCTTGGCAAGTACAAGCGATGGCGCATTTATGCCGTGATGCCAAAGAAGCGCTATTATCAGATAACACCTTAACTTCTGTACCTATTGTGGTGCCAAGTCGTGGTTCGAAATTACTAGGCAGCACATTAAAAACCGAATTAACCCAACAAGATGTACAACAAACCTTGGTTGACGGTTTCTTCCCTCAAGTTGCGGTCACGGAACATCCAGTACAATCGACTCGCGCAGCATTAAGTCAATTAGGTTTGCCTTACGCGCAAGATGCGGCCATCACGCGTCATATTGCCGCCTTCTTGACCCGTCAGCATCAAGCGCAGCAAGATCACAATCATCAAGATCAAGCTGCAAGTTTTATCAAACCAACCAAAGTACTATTTAACGGTGGGGTTTTAAAATCAGATTTATTATCCAAGCGCTTATTAAGTACCATCAATGGCTGGTTAACGTCAGATAATAGCGATGGTATTTCGGCCTTAACTGGAGTTGACCTTGATTTAGCGGTCTCTCGCGGCGCTGCCTATTATGGTTTTGTGCGTCACAACATGACCAATAACAATGCCGGTGTGCGTATCCGAGGCGGTATCGCCAACAGTTATTATGTTGGGATTGAAAGTGCGATGCCAGCCATTCCAGGTATGGCACCACCAATGGAAGCGATTTGTGTTGCCCCATTTGGTTTAGAAGAAGGCAGTCACGTTCAAGTTGAAAACCAAGAGTTCGGCTTGATTATAGGTCAGCCAGTGCAATTCCAATTTTATGGTTCTACCACGCGACGCGAGGATAGTGTCGGTACCCATCTTGATTTTTGGATGCCGGAAGAGCTAGAAGAGCTGCCTGAAATTCAGGTAACGCTAGACGCTCAACAAGATCGAAATATTGGGGATGTGGTAGTGGTAAAACTTGCCGCAACAGTCACCGAAATAGGTACATTAGAACTTGAAGCGATCGCCAAAGATAACGGTCAGAAATGGCATGTTGAATTTAGCGTACGTCAGTAAATAACATCCAACAATGGCACTTTAACTCTGCGTAAAGTGCCTTTTTTATCGCCTCATTGATTGATTAAAATAGGTCCGACTATGTCATCATCTTCTCGCATAACCAAAGCCCATTACTTAATTGGTATCGATTTAGGAACCACCAACAGTGTGCTGGCGTATTGCGAAATCCAAGATGATCTTACCCATAGCCCCGTTGCTATTTTTGATATCGACCAATTGGTGGGCCCAGGTGAAGTCACTCGTAAGCCACTATTGCCTTCCTTTCGGTTTCATCCGGCCAATAATCAATTTCAAGCGCACGATCTCACCCTCCCTTGGGAAAACCAAAATGTCAGTGGTGATTTACCTCAGGCTATTATTGGTGAATGGGCGCGTGAACTTGGCGAAAAAGTGGAAGGTCGTCAAGTTTCCAGTGCCAAAAGTTGGTTATCGCACGATGCAGTGGATCGAGGTTCGGATATTCTGCCGTGGTCTAGCGGCGATGATGTCGAAAAAGTCTCACCAGTAGTGGCCAGTGCCAGTTACTTAAATCATATCCGTCAAAGTTGGAACCATCATCATCCAATCCATAGATTAGAACAGCAAGAAGTGGTCATCACCATTCCGGCTTCCTTTGATGAATCGGCGCGAAATTTGACCTTACAAGCGGCCAAACTTGCCGGTTTACCTCATGTACATTTGCTCGAAGAGCCACAAGCGGTATGTTATGACTGGTACAGTCGCCATCTTGATAGCGCGTCCGATCAATTAGCCAATATACCTTCTATTTTAGTCTGTGATGTGGGTGGTGGTACGACCGATCTTAGTTTGATTTCAGCTACTTACACCGATGGCAATTTAAACTTGAATCGAATCGGGGTCGGCGATCACTTAATGTTAGGTGGCGATAATATTGACCTTGCTTTGGCTCATCTTGCCGAGCAACGTCTGGCCGATATGGGGTCAAATTCAAGCAAAAAACTCAATGCCGCTTCGCTGATGAAGCTGATCCAACAAACCCGTAAAGTCAAAGAAGATTTATTGCGCCCTGATGCACCCGAGCAAGCCAAAATATCCGTATTAGGTTCGGGATCGCGTTTAATTGGTGGCACTAAAAGCGCGCCAATCTCCAAACAAGAGATCCATCAAATTGTGTTAGACGGATTTTTTCCTTTAACCGAAAAGGAAGAAATTTCGCAAAAACGCCGCACCGCTATGGTTGAATTTGGCCTGCCTTATGCCGCTGATGCTGCGGTGAGTCGTCATATTGCTGAATTCATTCAAAACCATTCTCCTGATAAACAAATTCCAAGCGGATTATTGTTAAACGGCGGCGTATTTAATAGTGAGTTAGTTGAAAACCGCATGGTGGATTTACTCAGCCAATGGCAAGGTTCCCCCATCACACTCTTAGATAATCCAAGTCCAGATTTGTCGGTGGCTTTTGGCGCAGTCGCTTATGCCAAAGCTCGCCGTGGCGCTCAACTTAAAATTGGTGGTGGCTCTGCGCGATCTTATTTCTTGCACTTAAAGCATAAGAAAAAATCCTCACAAGCACTGTGTTTGTTGGCTAAAGGTACTGAAGCAGGTCAAGAGATACGTTTAACCGGACGAAAGTTTTTACTGACCTTGGGCGAGCCGATCCAAATTGATATACTGACCTCAACTCAAGAGCAGTTTATTGATGATGCCAATCGACTTACCCACCCACAAAACAGCTTATTGTTAAGTGTCGATCGTAATATCGATCAAGCCGTTTTTCGACCACTGCCCCCTTACATTGCCACTCTAGATAGCCAAACCTCGCGTGAGGCGCTGCAGGCCAATCAAAAAGATCGAGTGGAAGTGATGTTAGCTTGTCAGTTAACCGAAGTGGGCACCTTAAAATTAGAATGTGTCAGTTTAGAAGATGACAGCCAGCGGTGGTTGTTAGAATTTGATACTCGCAAGCATGAAGAATTCGAGCAAGCACAAGCTCATCCAAGGTTAGAGGCCGCTCAAGTGCTCATTTCCAGCGCTTACTCTGCCAATAAAAAAGTTGATAATCCAAAGTTAATAAAAACATTAAGCAAAGATTTAGAAAAACAATTAAGCAAACGCGAAAATTGGGACTTCCCTACTTTGCGTCAGTTGTTCGACAGCTTCGCCTTAGGCAAGAAACGTCGTCGCCGCTCAGCCGATCATGAAAAGCAATGGTTACGTTTAGCCGGTTTTTGCTTACGCCCAGGTTTTGGCGATCCCACCGATGAATGGCGCTGTGAACAAACATGGGCGCTGTACCAACAAGGTATTCAATTCCCATCCAGCCAAACTTGGTCCGACTGGTGGATATTCTGGCGTCGTATTGCGGGCGGTTTACACCAAGAACAACAAGAAACCATTTTAGCCGATATTGCTAAATACTTGCATCCCGGTGCTCATCGCGCTAAAGCCGCAAGTAAGGAAGTCAGTGAGCATGGTTACGAAGCGATGGTGCGTTTGTCTGCCTCATTAGAGCATTTAGACAGTGAAGACAAAATTTTATTGGCCACTTGGTTTTTTAATCGCGCGCAAAAAAGTACCGATTTCATCCAAGCTCATTGGTGGGCCGTCGCGCGCTTGGCTTCTCGCAGTCAGCTTTATGGCAGCCAACACAATATTATTCCCGCCGCTCAAGTGAGCCAATGGTTATTAAAAATGCTCGAACTGGATTGGAAGCAAGAACCGACTATTGCTTTTGCTGCCGTTATGATGGCGCGTAAAACCGGCGACCGAAGCTTGGATATTGCCGATGATATTCGCGTAGCATTAATTGAAAAACTCAAAGCCAACCGCGCTAGCCAATCTTGGGTTGATCTGGTCAGTGAGGTCACACAATTGAGCTCCGATGAATCGAAGAAAATTTTTGGTGATTCCATTCCTGCAGGGATCATATTGTTATAACTAGGTCTGTTTGATTGACATAACATTTAAGACCACAACTTGATTAAACCCAACGACCATACATGTAATGGTCGTTAGATTAAAATTAAGTTGATATTTGCTGATCGTCCACTTTCCCGAGCAAAAGACCTAGGTCGATGTAATCTTTATCACCAACTGATGATAAGTTGACCCACGACACCACTCCTACCCCCTACTCATACATCACCAAAGTAGTAGGTGAATGTATAAATTCAGATATATATCACAACACAAAAATATTAAATTATATATAACAATAGCTTATGCTCTAAATAAGCGAGTTGATAATAAATTGACATTGTTTAGCTTAATAATCATACAATTTTAATCTATACTTTACGCAAATAGAGCCTAGCCAAATCATTGATGATAATACTGGCCGCTTTCGATTGACATGGATGTTGTAATTTTAATGGCTAATGCCTTAATTGTGAGTCCCTACATAGATGAATCAACTGCCTTATGTTCGCGACAGCCTTTAACTACACTTGTCATATCACTAACACAACCTCTTATACTATGCTGCTGGTCGCGCACTTAGCCAAGCAACATGCCCAAATAACACCTTTATTTAAAACGGCGATCGAAATTGCCGCCTTGTGGCACGATATCGGAAAACAATTTCTACCCGAAGAGATTTTAAGCAGTTCAAATAAACTCACCGATGATGAATTTACTCTGATCAAGACCCATACCACATTGGGTAAAGAATATATTGATACCTTGAGCTTAGATATTGATGAGCAAACTTATCAGATTTTGTCGGATGTGATTTTATATCATCATGAAAAGTTTGATGGCTCCGGCTACCCTATGGGAATAGCAGCCAATGAGATTCCATTGAGTGCTAAAATCGTGGCATTAGCCGATGTATTTGAAGCGCTAACCTCAAAACGCAGCTACAAACCGGCCTTTAGTTTTGAAAAAGCCAAGCACATTATCGTTGAGGGGAAAGGAACGCACTTTGACCCTGTGGTGGTGGAAGCTTTCTTATCCATTCAAGAACAATTTAAAGCTCATCTGAAAAGCCTTAATTGTGGCCAGTGCGCCGCATAAATTTATTCCGGCGGGTGTTGATCTGCTTTATCTGATTGATGGCCTTTCAACATCCGAATTTCACGTTGTGGGAATGGGATCTGGAAGCCGTTGGCACGCATCGCTTCAAAAATCATAAGCAGTAAATCACCACCCACTCGATTCTTACCATCATCAATCCCTAACATCCAGAACTCGACAAACATATTGACCCCTGAATCGCCAAATCCATCGATTTCGCAATCGGGTTGCTCTTCAAATGGAACCCCTTCTCCGCTGATCACTTGCTCGTGTGAGGCGACAGTTTGTTTAATGATATCAACCAATTTTCGGATGTCTGAATCATAAGCCACAGAAAAATCGACACGATAGCGTTGCTTCTTATTTTTATGAGTCCAGTTGGTAAAGCTTTCAGTGACAAACTTTTCATTCGGCACCATGATATCTTTACCATCAAAGGTTTCTAAGGTAGTCGAGCGTAAAGTTAATTCGCGTACCACTCCGGTTCGGCCATCTTGCAGTTCAATATAATCATCGACTGAAATAGATCGGTCGAGCAAGATAATAATACCGGAAATAAAATTAGAGGCGATGGCTTGTAATCCAAAGCCTAACCCGACACCGAGTGCCCCACCAAATACCGCCAGAGCAGTTAAATTAATCCCTAAAATTTTCAATAAGAATAGGAAGATCACCACAAAGATAGTCACTTCAAACAGTTTAGCGGCCACCTCTTTGGTTCGAAAATCCAAGCTATGCTGGCGACGAATGATTTCTTTTCCTGTCGAGTTAGAAATACGGCCGAACCAGAACAATAACGACCCAAACAACAAAACACGCACGATTCCATACGCGGAAATATTGATTTCGCCTAAATTGATTTCAATTGATTCTAAAATGGTGACAATCGGTTTCAACCAATCGACCGAATGTAAAAACAGCAACGGTAGGCCAATCCAACGAAACACAAAAGCAATAAAGCGGTATTTGACGTTATCATGGATAATGCGATGGCAAACCAGTAATAGTCCGATGGTTAGAGCGGTACTCACAAGCCAAGACTGCCCAATCAGTTTATGACTAATTTCCACCGCAAAATTCATCATAAAAATAGCGAGCAATGGGAAAATTAAATTGCCTATTTTAGCGCTAATATTGCGCAACGGGCTGACTACCGCACTTTGATTAAGCTGACTTGCTTGTTGCTGTGCGGATTCTAATTGTTCAATACTGAGTGAACTGGGTAATGGCGCGAAAGTTGGAAAGGCTTTTCGCAGTGACTTTGCCACCCAAAAAGCACAACCGAACACAATAAATACCAATGCTAATTGAGTATAAGTATCGCTATCCTTTAATACCAAAAGGATCTGATGACTATTATCAGATATGATTTTTTGATAATGCTGAAAATCCATTAGCTTGCTCCTAAATCACTACCAAACCTTCATAGCGAATCGTATTAAGTCATTGAATGCAAACCAAACATATTCCCTTCAGTGTCGATAGCTAAACTGATAAAACCGTATTCACCAATTGGCATCTTAGCTTGCTGGATTTTCCCACCAGCGGCAACCACACGAGAGGACTCAAGCGCGCAATCTTGACACGAAAAATACACTACCGTGCCATTACCACTCACGTTATAGCCATCCATTTTTACTAATGCCCCGGTCGCGCCATAAGTTTCCATATTTGAAGGAAAAGCGAGCATTTCAATGCCTTTATGTTTGGTTGGATCCCCCATAGGTTCTAACTTGATATCAAGCACTGATTGATAAAAAGCCTTCGCTCGATCTAACTCATTCACATAAATTTCAAACCAACCAACGGGATTACTCATCATTTTATTATTCCTATCAGATATATAGAACCTTAAGTATAGGCTGCTATTTCTGGTTTAGATGGGAAAATAACAGTTTTTAGAGACAAAAAAAGCCGCCACTGGCAGCTTTGATTTTATATGTAAACCGTTGATTTAGTCTGTGCAATTATAGTATGCGTTGACCTATTTTGACCGTTCCGTTGGTATTAAACCACAAGGCTTCCGTACGACGGCGACCAATTAAAATCGGACCATCATCGAAAAATAGAAAGTTCTTCCAATGCTTTTTAAAAATCGACCACTTGGTTTCGATGATATTGTACTTCTCATAGCAAAAGTACACTGTCACGTCATCTTGCCAATCAATATGCTCGAGAATTTCTGCTGGTAATTCTGGTGCGTCGGCTTCCCACGCTGCAGACCAATCAACCTCATCACTCCAATTACTGGCTTTAGATGGCCAGTCAGATGAGCTTAATCGTTCGGCATCTGGGCTTTGTTTACTGATGTTTTCCATCCATAAATGCGCAGCACGTTGTTGTGTGATCGGTTTAATATGGATTAAGTCTTGCTCAGAAACCGGCATCGATTGGTGAGTAAAAATCCACTTTCTTTGGTATTCATCCAAAGGTAAATATGCCATACAGCCCTACTTTTTTAATTAATTATAAATTGATTCAGTATCTCACTGACTCTATTTTGTCGTCATTTCTGGTGCTTGCCAATGGTGATTGGTTAAAGACATCAAGTGATGTGTTTGCCAGTCCCCATCAATCAGCAAATAATCTTTTGCAGTGCCTTCATGGATAAATCCAAGATTTTTTAGCACTCTTTCACTTCGGATATTATCAGGAATATAGGCTGCCATGATTCGATGCTTATTAATACAGTCGAACATCCATTGATTAGTCAAAGTGAGCGCTGTTTGCATCAAACCTTGTCCTTGCGCATTTTCAGCTAGTGCATAGCCTAAATTACAAGCATAAAAAGGATAGCCTGAAAGGTTGGTATAATTGATCACTCCATAAACTTGCAACTGCTCTTTATCAAGTATGATAAATGAAAAGCTGAGTTTATGTTGATGAGCAATATTTAGTGTTTCTATTCTTTTTGCCCAACCAGATTCTGAATAATACACATCATCGCGTATTGGCTCCCAGGGCTGCAAGTGAGGTTTATTTTGTGCGTAGAACTGGCACATCAACTTAGCATCATTGCTCTTTAATAAGCGTAAACAAAAATTACTAGCCTGAAAAGTCGCACCATCACACATAGCTTGATGGGGATACGTTAATTTCGGTGTCACCATTAAGCTTTCCTTATTCCATAATCACGCAGTTTATTGGCAATTGAAGTATGAGAGACCTCTAAACGCTTGGCCAATTTCCGGCTTGAGGGAAACGACTGATACAAACGTTGTAGAATTTGAGCCTCATAATTTTTCATCATTTCATCTAAGTTACCATCAAGATTAAAGCTAGGTAAATGTGCTTCAAATGCCGATACACTCGGTTGTAATTTTGGCAACTGGAAGTGTTCAAAATTCAGTACATCACTATCCAATTGTGTCATAGCGCGGAGCACCGAATTTTCCAGTTGACGAATATTGCCCGGCCAAGGATACAAGCTTAATTGTTCGACCAGATGTTCTCCATAACTAGGGGTTAGCAACCCTAATTGTTGCGCGTATTTTGCCACAAACATATCGAGTAAAGGCAAAATATCACTGCTACGTTCACGCAATGGTGGAATAGACAAATTAAGCACGTTCAAGCGATAGTATAAATCTTCTCTGAAACTGCCTTCTTGGGTTAACTGCGATAAAGTTTGCTTGGTTGAGGCAATCACTCGTACATCAACATGCATTTCTTGCTCTTCACCCACTCGGCGAAACGAACCATCTTGCAAGAAACGCAATAATTTAATCTGTAAGTGGGGGCTCATTTCGCCAATTTCATCAAGAAAGACTGTGCCTTGGTCCGCTTGTTCAAAAATGCCTTTATGACCCGCTTCATTATTAAATGTTCCTGGCGCATGACCAAACAGTTCGGTTTCTGCAACATCATCAGGCATTGAAGCGCAGCTAAGTACTAAGAAAGCATGATTCGCTCGTAATGATCGATTATGACAAGCTCGCGCTAGCATTTCTTTGCCGGTGCCGGTATCGCCTTCGATTAAAAGCGGTTGATCTAACATCGCCAGTTTTTTAGCTTGATTGATCAAACGTTGATGCATATTAGAACTGCCAACAAAATGCTCAAACCCTAATGGATTGTACTGTGATACTGCCTTTAATTTCACTTCTGATGCGACAATTGGTTTTAATGTCACGACTGCGCCCGCCAGCAAAGACTCACCTGATCTTTGCATAATAATCACCGGCATCACATCCATTAAATAGTTGAGGCCTTCAATGGTAATGTTATCGCGATAGCGTAATAAGCTTTGATCTAACTGAGCAGGTTTTATTTTAGGTTCGCCGCTTTTAATAGCATGAAACCAAGGCGCAGATTGTAGTTTAGGAATGTAATGAAAAATGCTGAATGACTGAATTTGCTCCACCGTCACTTTAAATAAGGCTAATGCTGACTCATTGGCCATATCGATCTCGCCTTGCAAACCAATCGAAATGATGGGATCCGGCAAGGTATCTAAAATGGCATTCAGCTCGCGTGTTTCGCGCTCACTGGGGATGAAAGGAATTTTCCGGACATCGGTCACGGTCGGGATCTGACGAATTTTAGCCATCAACTCACTAAAAATCTCAAAATTAAGCGCTGGACAATTGAGGTAGATAACGCCATTACCTGCAAATTCCATCGCCCGCAATTCGACCTGATACGACGTTAATAACGCCACTAATGGCTGCGTAATATTGGTGTGATCTTCACATAAGACTTCTAATCTCACGGTACTGCCTTTAAAGTGTCACGAAAAGTTGACACTAGTTTGAAACAAGCTAAGCAGAGGGTCAAGATTTACTTGTTCTTACCCACCACTCGTAAGACGATCTGTTTGCGAATTTCAGCTAGGCGAACCGCTTTGTCTTTTTGCCAGGGCAGTGGTCGTAATAACGCCATCGCTTTAATACCAAGGCGCGCGGTTAATAATCCGACGCCAATACCTTGCGCGGCGCGTGCCGATAATTTACCAGCAATATCCATCGATAATGCATGCATGCTGGCATCCACCACTAATTCACTCGCCCCTGCGGCGGCCATATTTACAAACACTAATTTGACTAAACGTAAACGAGAGAAATAGCCAAGCTCAACGCCATAGATTTTGCCTAGCTCATCAATTAATTTGAAATTACGCCAAGCAATTAACGCCATATCGGCAATGGCAAGTGGGCTTATCGCCACTAAAACGGCTGCTTCACAGGCATAATTAGCAACCAGTTTTTTAGCTTTCTGATCTTGCACGCTGACCACCATCGCATCATATAATTCAATCACATCCGCATCATTATGGTTGGCAGTGACAGAGGTTTTCCAACGATCAAAGCCGACATGCTCAAGGGTAATACCCGCTTCTTGAGCAATAGATTCACAAAAAGGCACGGCCTTACCATAACTTGAAGCGTGTGAGGCTTTATTGTCTGGTGAGGCAAACATCATATCCATCGCTTTTTCTTGATGACTCAGTTGTTTACCCAGACGACGTAATTTCCATAATTCTTTCAGCGTAACGGCAATACCAAATGATGCCGCGCTCGCGATCAGTGCCGACCACCCTAGTGATAGCCAATCATGGGTTTGATAGGCGGTTAAAACATTATCAACACATTGCCAGCCTAATAACCCCGAAAAGGATAATCCGCCTAGGCTCCAAAATATCCGCCGCTTACCTTTTGGCCGTATGACTGCCACTATTTTTTCTTCAAGCGCTAGCTCGTTATCTGATGCCGCTTGTTGTTCTAACGTCATCGGTGTGAATTGCGTGTGATCGTTAAAGTGGACTTGGTCATTAAAATGCAGCGAGGCGTTTAGCTTACCTAAAGGTTCGGCTTCGACATAACCGGTTTGTTGTGTCGCTTGCGCCAACCGATCTCTAGGATCTTGATTTTGTTCACGCTTATCCGACTTGGGGGTAACATCAGCTTTATCAGTTGAGAAAACTTGTTTCGATTTATATTCACTCATCGTAGTTTATCTCCTAATAAAAACTGCATCGCTTTGTCCATTCGAATGTGGGGTAATGATTGACCTTGCGGGATCTTAAGCGGTCTAAACTGATGAAAATCAAAACCATGTTGTTGCCAATACGCTTGGTTGGGTAGCGTTGAGGGCACTTCTCCGGGATAAAGTGTTAAGGTTTCTTGCTCTAGAGTGGTGCCTTTTATCGCTTGTAAGGTGGTATCACCGCGACTGGCATAACCTGGCATAGTGGCTTGAATCGATGACAAACTCATGCACTCCATATCAATGCCTTCATAAGACACATGTTGCCAAGCCTCATTAACCAATTGTTGGAGTAACGACACCATATTGCCATGTTGATCTGGGGTGACATGATCGGCTTTCGTTGCAGCGAATAACACTTTATCAATTTTGGCTGAAAACAGGCGTTTTAGAATCGAATTACGTCCATATTTAAAGCTTTGTAATAATTGCGTGATCGCCCCGCTCATATCATTAAATGAGTCGTGACCGGCATTGAGTGGTTGCAGACAATCCACCAGCACGATTTGACGATCAAAACTGGCAAAGTGTTGCTGGTAAAAGGCTTTAACGATTTTCTTTTTATATTCATTAAAGCGAGAACGCAGCATCGCATAAGCACAGTTTTTGCTGATGTCTTGTACCGGTTTACCATCCGAATCTAACTCAAGAATGGCAGGGAAAAACTGCAGCACCGGCGCGCCTTCAAGCTCACCGGGCAACACAAAGCGACCCGGTTGCACCCAATGTAAGCCTGCTTTTTTACATTCATGCAAATAAGCGGTATAGGCACGAGATAACTCAGCCACCCGATTTTCATTTGCCTGCTGATATAAATCAAAATGGTTTAACTTTACCAACCATTCTTTGGCTAAACGAGCTCGAATGCTGGTGGCGTTATCACCTTGCAGATTTTTTAATTGTTGTTTCGACCATTGCTCGAAGCTCATATCGAGTAAAGGAAGATCCAACAACCATTCTCCTGGGTAATCAACAATATCCAAATATAAAGTGGAGGTTGATTTCAGTAGACGCCGCGCCCCTTTGTTCGGCTTAAAACGTATCGCCAAGCGGATTTCACTAACATCTCGGGTCGGTTCTGGCCACTGCGGTGGGGTTTCATTAAGTTGCTCAATCGCTAAATCATAATCAAAGCGTGGCACCATTAAGTTGGTTTGCGGGATCCGCTTTGCGCCTAATAATTGCTTATTACGACTTGCTTCAAATAGAGGTAAATTATCTTGGGTCGAACTATGAAGTAATTGATTCACTAAAGAGGTGATAAAGGCCGTTTTGCCTGCACGAGACAAGCCCGTCACCGCCAAACGTAAATGGCGATCAAGACTGCGTTTGACTAAATCATTCACTTCTTGTTGTAACTTCATTTACTACCTCAACTCATACCTGTGCGACGAGAGTCTATATTATCACTGTCTAATCTAAAAACGAAAAGGCCCACATAAATCTATGTGAGCCTTTGTAAGCGTGGTTTTGATAACCTAATCGAAGAAGAAATTAATCTTCTTCAATCATTTTATAAATCACAAACAGTGCTAACTCTAAGAATAAAGCTAAAACAATGGTCATGGTGACAAAGGTGCCAAGTGGTTGGCTAAAAATAGATACACCAAAGCGTATAATTTCAAAACCAGTGTAACCACCAACGATGATTGCGATAAGAATTTGTAATACTCTTACAAAACGTGGCATTTTATCTCCTAAATATTTAACCTCATGGACTTATGTGACTTATGTGACTTATGTGACTTAAGTGACTTAAGTCCATGTTCAATAACTAAACTATAATCAATTTCAGTTAATTAGTCAGGTTATTTTTCCATTTCTGCGATTTTTACTTTCCAAGTATCTGGGCCAATTTGGTGTGCATTTGCACCAGTGGAGTCCACGGCTACCGTAACTGGCATGTCTTCGACTTCAAATTCGTAAATCGCTTCCATTCCTAACTCTTCAAATGCCACTACGCGCGCTTTCTTGATAGCCTTCGCCACTAAATATGCAGCGCCACCAACCGCCATTAAATACACCGCTTTATGGTTTTTGATTGATTCAATGGCCGCAGGGCCGCGCTCAGCTTTACCTATCATGCCAGTTAATCCCGTTTGGCTTAACATCATGTCAGTAAATTTATCCATGCGGGTCGAGGTGGTTGGTCCTGCTGGGCCGACCACTTCATCACCAACCGCATCAACAGGACCAACGTAGTAAATAAATTTACCGGTAAAATCGACCCCTTCAGGCAGACCTTCGCCACTTTCTAATAAGCTTTGAATACGTTTATGCGCCGCATCACGGCCGGTTAATATCTTACCTGACAGCAGCACGGTTTCGCCTGTTTTCCACTCTTGCACCTCTTCTTTAGTCACTTGATCAAGGTTAACCCGGCGAGTATTGGCCCCCGCTTCCCAAGTGATTTGTGGCCAATCTTCTAATTTCGGTGGCTCGAGTTGCGCCGGACCTGATCCATCAAGAGTGAAATGGACATGACGCGTCGCAGCACAATTTGGAATTAAACAAACCGGTTTAGAGGCCGCATGGGTTGGCGCTGTTTTAATTTTCACATCGACCACGGTTGTTAATCCGCCTAAACCTTGCGCGCCTATGCCTAATTTATTAACACGATTAAAAATATCAACCCGCAGTTTTTCTTCTGTGGTTTCAGGGCCGCGTTCAATCAGTTCGGCAATATCAATATGTTCCATTAGCGATTCTTTGGCTAGCACCGCAGCCTTTTCGGCCGTTCCGCCAATACCGATACCCAGCATGCCTGGTGGACACCAACCCGCACCAAGCAGTGGCATCGTTTTTTCAACCCATTCAGCTACATCATCCGACGGATTCAGCATCACCATTTTGGTTTTGTTTTCAGAGCCGCCACCTTTGGCCGCAATTTGGATATCTACTTTATTACCCGGCACCATATTGATATGAACCACACCCGGAGTATTGTCTTTAGTATTGATTCGCTTACCCGCAGGGTCAGATAAAACAGAAGCACGCAATGGGTTATCAGGATTGGTGTAAGCTTGACGAATACCTTCATCAACCATTTGCTGTACCGTCATGTCGGTTTGATCCCACGACACTTCCATACCAATATTGACAAAGCAGGTCACAATGCCGGTATCTTGACAAATTGGGCGGTGACCTTCAGCAGCCATACGCGAGTTTATTAAGATTTGCGCGATGGCATCTTTTGCCGCTTGGCTTTCTTCTTTGTTATACGCTTTCTCAAGCGCCTGAATAAAATCGAGAGGATGATAATAAGAGATATATTGAAGTGCGTCAGCGACACTGCTGATCACATCTTGCTTACGAATAACAGTCATAGTTGCCTCAGTTATAATTATGCTCCATCAGCAAAATATCGCATTACAGTGGTGCAGATATCGGAAAAGATAAAGACTTTGCATTCATTACCAATTTTTTATGCCAATGCTGATGGAATTTTATTAGATTATTGGGTTACGGCCTTGTAACTCGATTGCTTTGTGCCAAATTATGATACTCTTGCTGCTCACCAGATACCATGTAGTGATTGAACCTTTGTCACACTTTAACCAATGAAAAATTAAATAAAAGCATGAAGATAGCCCAACCACATTCTGTTTGCGTTCAATCGCTTGAGTATTCAGCAGATTTAAGTCTGACCTATTTCTCTCATCTGCAACATTTACCCTGGGCAATGTTGTTACGCTCAGCGGCGCAAGGTCATCCCAATAATCGCTTTGATATTTTAGTCGCCAATCCGATCGCAACTTTAGTCACTCACGCTGCAACGACTCAGATCACGATATCTTCCGATGCTGGTAATCCCATTTACTCAAGCCAAGATCCATTTGAATTATTAGCCCATTACCAAGATTTATTATTGCCAAGCCTTGCGCCCATTGACGACATTCCTTTTATTGGGGGCGCGCTGGGTTACTTTAGTTATGATTTAGGTCGTCAGGTTGAGACCATGCCAACCACTGCTAGCGCCGATATTCCTACTGCCGATATGGCGGTCGGTTTATATGAGTGGGCTCTGGTCGTCGATCATCAATTGCAACGTGCCTATCTAGTCGGCCAGAACTTACCTCAGTATCAGCAATGGCTAGAAAATCAAAAATGTCTTTATCAACAGCAAGTCGATATCAATGAATCGTTTAGATTAAAGAGTGACTGGTCATCCAACATGACCAAATCTGAATACGGGCAAAAATTTTCGCTGATCAAAGAATACTTAGCCGCCGGTGATTGTTATCAAATCAACCTAGCGCAGCGTTTTAATGCCGCTTATCAAGGTAGTGAGTGGCAAGCCTATCAAGCATTAGAAACCAGTAATCATGCGCCTTTTTCTGCTTTTATTCGTACCGATGAAATCGCAGTGCTAAGCATTTCACCTGAGCGGTTTTTGTCATTAGAAAATCAGCCTTGTGTCGCTTCAGTTGGACCACTCTCAGTTGACCCTCTCACAACCGATTGCAAACCATCAACAAAACGGGTGATCGAAACCAAACCGATCAAAGGTACTCGCCCGCGCAGTCTTGATCCAATCGAAGATGCGCAACTTGCACAACAACTCCAACGCGCCCAAAAAGATCAGGCTGAAAACTTAATGATCGTCGATTTGCTGCGTAACGATATTGGCAGAGTGGCAAAACCAGGTAGCGTCACCGTGCCAGCATTATTCGAAGTAGAGAGTTTTCCAGCAGTGCACCATTTAGTTAGCACCATTCGCGCTCAACTTGATGACAATCAAACCCCTTCTTCTTTATTACGCGCTTGTTTTCCAGGTGGTTCAATCACGGGCGCCCCCAAAATTCGTGCCATGCAGATCATTGAAGAATTAGAACCCCATCGTCGCAACATATACTGTGGCAGCATTGGTTATATTAGCCGTTGTGGAAACATGGACAGCAACATTACCATTCGTACTCTGATTGCCTATCAACAGCATTTATACGCTTGGGCAGGCGGTGGCATTGTGGCAGACAGTGAAATGGAAGCCGAATATCAAGAAACCCTTGATAAGGTGAGTCGAATTTTGCCCATATTATCGAAAGTCTAATCAAGCTCACTTCAAGACCCAGCGAACAAATCTATAATAAAGGAATGGATTGAGCTTTAAGGATAAAGCATGACGCGAGATCAACTGCTGCGACAATTTTCATTAACGGCGCCAAGTCAATATCATGCTGACAGCTTGCGCAGGATCTCGCATCTTAATAAACAGTCATTGCGAAAAGCGGCGGTACTTATTCCTTGTATCGATCGACCTGATGGCATCTATGTTCTATTTACCAAACGAGCTTCGCATTTAAAGCACCATGCGGGCGAAGTGAGTTTTCCGGGTGGCAAATATGAATTATTTGATCGCTCGCTTGCCGATACCGCATTAAGGGAAACCAACGAAGAGGTCGGCGTCTTAACCAACCAAATTCAACTGCTTGGTCAATTGCCCTCTTTAGTTACCGTTAGTCAGTTTGAAATTACGCCATTTGTCGCGTTAGTGAAACAGGATTATCGTTGTGTGATCGATCCGAATGAAGTCGATAGCGTATTTGAAGTTCCTGCCAACTACCTTTTTAATCCGCAAAACTTGCACACCTCAACCATGATCCTACGCGGAAATCAGCATCCTATTTTTTCTATTCACTATCAAAAATACTTTATTTGGGGTGTTACAGGACAAATCATTCAATCACTTCAAAATCAGTTGCAATTTAAACCTTAACAAAAGTTTACAACTTCAAAAAATCTGTAGCGCATAATAACCACTGATTATCATTTCATTAGTAAAACTAATGCGAATAAAGCTAATTTTGTGACACGGCGCAAGTTATGTGCCCCTCCCTTTCATTATCTGAAATTACTTGATTTGGATCGTGTTTTTTAGCATTCAAACGCGCATAATCTTCGCCAATTCTTCCTGTTCCCAAAATTAAGAGAATTCATATTATGCAAACTACAACCAATACAACAACGCAAAGCGCAGCAGCGTCGAGCAAATGGACCTATAAAGATTTTTCATGGGTTTTATCACTTTTCGGTACCGCGGTTGGTGCTGGCGTATTATTTCTTCCAATCAAAGCCGGTGCGGGTGGTTTTTGGCCATTAGTCATTTTGGCTCTCATTGCAATGCCTATGATTTGGCTAGCGCATAAAGGCTTAGCACGTTTCGTTCTCTCTTCTAAAAATCCTAATGCAGATATTACCGATGTTGTTGAAGAACACTTTGGTAAAACTGGCGCGACCATCATTACTTTTGCATATTTTTTTGCAATCTACCCTATCGTACTTATCTACGGTGTGGGCATCACTAATACCGTAGATTCTTTCTTAGTGAATCAAATCGGCATGGAATCCATTCCTCGTTGGTTACTGTCTGGTGCATTGATTTCATTAATGACTTGTGGCGTGATCTTCGGTAAAGATTTAATGCTGAAAGTAACCTCTGCCATGGTTTACCCATTAGTATTCATCTTACTTGCGCTTTCTATCTTCCTTATTCCAGAGTGGAACACTTCAATGGCTGAAGTCACGCCAGATTGGGTTGCTATGCCTAAGATCATTTGGCTTGCTATTCCTATCATTGTGTTCTCTTTTAATCACAGCCCAATCATCAGCCAGTTCTCGAAAGAGCAACGTCGTACATACGGTGATAACGCGGCTAAGAAAACCGATATGATCACAGGTGGCGCAGCGACTATGTTGATGGTTTTCGTTATGTTCTTCGTATTCTCTGTTGTTCTTTCTTTAACTCCTGCACAACTTGGCGAAGCACAAGCACAAAACATCAGTGTTCTGTCTTACCTGGCTAACATTCACTCTTCTCCAATGATTTCTTACTTAGGTCCAATCGTTGCTTTCGCGGCGATCACGTCAAGCTACTTCGGTCACTTCCTTGGTGCACATGAAGGTTTGGTTGGTCTAGTAAAATCTCGTTCAGGAATGGAAGAGAAGAAAGTAAACAAATTGTCTCTTGTGTTTATCGTGTTGACAACTTGGATCATCTCTATCATCAACCCAAGCATCTTAGGTATGATTGAATCTATCGGCTCTCCAATGATTGCTGCTATCTTGTTCATTCTTCCTATCTACGCAATGCGTAATGTTCCTGCGATGGCGAAATTCAAAACTTCACCTATTGCACAAATCTTCACTGCAGTATGTGGTGTTGCCGCTATTACTTCAGTAATCTACAGCCTTTTCTAATCACTGCACATTTAGCTAACCATTAGAAAACTATAAATAATATAAGCCTCTTACTTTTAAGGGGCTTAATTAGAGGTAAATAACATGATCAGTGTTTTTGATATCTACAAAATTGGCGTTGGCCCTTCGAGCTCTCACACTGTTGGCCCAATGAAAGCCGGTAAACAATTTATTGATGACCTTCGCGGCATGGGTACATTGCGTGATATTACTAAAATTACTGTCGATGTTTACGGTTCATTATCGCTGACAGGGAAAGGTCACCAAACTGATATCGCTATCATTATGGGATTGGCAGGAAATACGCCAGAACATGTAGATATTGACGCTATTCCAGGCTTCATTGCGCGCGTGGCTGAAACCGAGCGTCTACCGGTTGGTATGCATTGTCATACGGTAGAGTTTCCTAAAGAAGGCAGCATGAACTTCCATAACTCTAACTTGTCTTTGCATGAAAATGGTATGCAAATTCACGCATGGGTGGATGGTGAAGTGTCTTACAGTAAAACTTACTACTCTATCGGTGGTGGCTTTATTGTCGATGAAGAGCACTTTGGTAAAGAGCAAGAATCTGCATTTAGTACCCCTTACGAATTTAATTCAGCTACCGAGTTATTGAGCCTATGCAAAGAGCATGGTTTGTCGATCAGTACCTTAGTGATGAAAAATGAAAGCGCGCAACATTCAAGTGATGATGTTCGTACCTATTTTGCTAACATCTGGAAAACCATGCGCGAATGTATGGAAAAAGGCATGAATACAGAAGGTATTTTGCCTGGACCATTGCGTGTGCCGCGTCGTGCTTCTGCATTACGTCAACAGCTATTAACCTCATCCAATACCTCAACCGATCCAATGGCAGTAATCGATTGGGTCAATATGTACGCTTTTGCGGTGAATGAAGAAAATGCGGCGGGTGGTCGTGTGGTGACAGCGCCAACCAATGGGGCATGTGGCATTATTCCTGCGGTATTAGCGTATTACGATAAGTTTATTCAGACCGTGACCGAAAAAGATTACATTCGCTATTTTGCCGCCTCTGGCGCAATTGGCGGTTTATACAAACAGAATGCTTCAATTTCTGGCGCAGAAGTTGGTTGCCAAGGTGAAGTTGGTGTGGCTTGTTCTATGGCGGCAGCGGGTCTTGCAGAATTGTTAGGCGGCAGTCCTGAGCAAGTGTGTATGGCGGCTGAAATTGGCATGGAGCATAACTTAGGCTTAACTTGCGATCCTGTGGCAGGACAAGTGCAAGTTCCGTGTATCGAGCGTAACGGTATTGCGGCAGTGAAAGCAATCAACTCGACTCGTATGGCAATGCGCCGCTCATCTGAGCCACGCGTTTCATTGGATAAAGTGATTGAAACCATGCTAGAAACCGGTAAAGACATGAACTCAAAATACCGTGAAACCTCACAAGGTGGATTGGCAATTAAAGTGATTTGTTAAAACCTAATATCTGAGACCGACGATTAATAATCTACACTAAAAAAAGCGCGTTTAACTTTCTGTTTGAAAATTAAACGCGCTTTTTGATTTTGCTATCTCTAAGTATCTAAATCTCTATATTTTATTTCTGCATTGCTTTTAATTTTTCGACCTGTTTGAGTAAGGCATCCAAGTTCATATCAAACACCCAACTGACCGGTTTTTCGACCACAATATCACAACGATTTTTATCACCAACAAAATGTAAGCTTAATGGCCCTTCTGCGGCAGCTTTCAATTGCTGAGGCGAGATATCCAACGCGAAATTTTCATACACCACCGAATCGGATTTATTTTCAGGTTGATAAACCGTCACCTTATATTGCTCGCCATCATCATCAAATGCTTTGTTGATGCCGTAAGGGCCTTGTGAGGACTTCAACCGAACATACAGTTGCGTTTGTTGATGGCCATTGGCGTAAACCGATGTGCGATATCGATACCCCGCCCCATCAAATTTGCCATCACATTTGGTCCAATAAGACGCCGTTTGTAAGTCAGCGCTTCGAGTGAGAGGATCTTGTTTTAAAGTTATATTTTGGTTAATTTCGTCGGCTGAGCCAATTGAAACCTGATCGCCACCAATGGTTGAACACCCACTGACGAGTATCGCAACGCTTAATCCTGTGGCTATCTTTACATTTGATAGGCTTAAATTCGGTAATCGATATTTCACATCCACCTCTTTATTTGAACGCTTCAATGTTTCATGTCTATTGTCATTGTAACGAGAGTTGAGCCATTAGTTTGCTTGTAATTAACACTAATTTATCGAATTAAGGATGCAAATCGCGTTTAACAGGCTAAAAATGCAATGAAACCCACAATTAAAGGTTGAAGCAGAGGCTATGACAGGTAATATATCAGGTAATTGCGATGCGATTTTCATCGTACAAATTTAAGACAGATTGCACCCTTTCGTCGTCAATGATGGGTGTTTTAATGGAGAATAAAATGACTTACGCGCCTGTAACAGACGTTCTAAACGGCAAATTAGCGGTAGACAGTGAAATCACTGTTCGCGGTTGGATCCGTTCACGTCGCGATTCCAAAGCTGGGATCTCTTTCCTTGCCATTTACGATGGTTCTTGTTTCGACCCGATCCAGGCCGTGGTCCCAAATGAACTGAATAATTACCAAGACGAAGTATTAAAACTCACGACCGGTTGTTCTGTTGAAGTGACAGGTAAGATTGTTGAGTCTCCTGCTAAAGGTCAAGATTTTGAACTTGCCGCTACCGCAGTAAAAGTCGTTGGTTGGGTTGAAGATGCTGATACTTACCCAATGGCTAAAACACGTCACTCAATTGAATACTTACGAGAAGTGGCTCACCTTCGCCCGCGTACTAACGTGATCGGCGCTGTGGCTCGCGTGCGTAACTGCTTATCACAAGCTATTCACCGTTTTTACCACGAGCAAGGATTCTTTTGGGTTTCTGCTCCGCTTATTACTGCATCCGATGCAGAAGGCGCGGGTGAAATGTTCCGCGTTTCAACACTGGATCATAACAACCTGCCTTTAGATGACAAAGGTAATGTCGATTACAACGAAGACTTCTTCGGTAAAGAAACTTTCCTAACCGTATCAGGTCAACTTAATGCTGAAGCTTATGCTTGTGCCTTAAGTAAAGTGTACACTTTTGGCCCAACCTTCCGTGCTGAAAACTCGCACACCAGCCGTCACTTAGCAGAATTTTGGATGGTTGAACCTGAAATTGCTTTTGCTGATCTAAACGATGCCGCAAAACTTGCTGAAGATATGCTTAAATATGTCTTTGCTGCCGTACTTGAAGAGCGTCGTGATGATCTTGAATTCTTTGCCTCTCGCATTGATAAACAAGCCATCACTCGCCTAGAGCAATTTGTTGATTCTGACTTTGCTCAAGTGGATTACACCGATGCTATCCAAATTCTACAAGATTCAGGCCGTAAGTTTGAATTTGATGTTGAATGGGGAATCGATATGTCTTCTGAGCATGAACGTTACCTTGCAGAAGAGCATTTCAAAGCACCGGTTATCGTGAAAAACTACCCGAAAGACATTAAAGCGTTCTACATGCGTCTAAACGATGATGGCAAAACTGTGGCAGCAATGGATGTCCTTGCACCTGGTATCGGCGAAATCATTGGTGGCGCACAGCGTGAAGAGCGTTTAGACGTGCTTGATGCTCGTATGATTGCGATGGGTATCGACCCTGAACACATGTCTTGGTACCGTGATCTACGTCGTTACGGCACCGTGCCTCACGCTGGCTTTGGTCTTGGTTTTGAGCGTTTAGTGTCTTATGTTACTGGCATGGGCAACGTTCGTGACGTGATCCCATTCCCACGTACACCACGCAGCGCAAGTTTCTAATTCAGAGTTTCCTAATTAGAAATTTAACCATATAAATAATAAAGCCTGTCCAATCAAAATGGATAGGCTTTTTTGTTGAATGTGTCTCGTCCTAAATAAGGTTGACACTTTCCAAACTTAAAAATTTCATAACAAACTGTGCGTTTTATTAATTTTAAGCCAAAAGCTCTCTTGGCATATATTAATGAAATTTTTTCGCTTTGGTCTGATATCCAAAGAAGTCGGTTCAGATATTAATTCATAACTAATAAAACATTCTTGGCAAACAAGATCTGAATCCATTTCACCAATCTCTCGCTCTATGCTTTGTTTGATCACAACGCCATTATGAAAGAAGAAATCATATTCTTTGATCTCAGTAACAACGCCATCCTCTTCATTTAATTCTTCTGATTTACATTCCCACTTTTTAATTTTATGGGTCTCATCATTTTTTATGGCGGCGACATAGTTAAATAAATTATTCATCAATTGTTACTCTACGCCCGGCAAATAAACCTAATGTTGCAGAAGTGACGCAAACTATCACTATCATGGTGATCATTTCACTCCAGCCATTATTGAGCGTGTGTAAATAACCCCCTAACATAGGGCCAATAGCCGCTAATGAATAACCAATAAATTGTGCCATGCCTGAAAGCGTTGTGGCTTGTAATGGACTGTTGGTGCGAAAACTAATAAACGACAAACCTAAAATAAACCAAGCCCCAGAGCATAAACCTAATAAAAATGACCAAACATAAGCAAACTGCGGTAAATATAATAATCCAACAGCGCAAGTTGCCGCGATAGCACAGATCCCAAACGCAGGTAAACGCTGATCATTTAATTTTGCCATTAACGGGATAATAAAGATGCCTGGTAGTGCGGTGCCGATTTGAAATACGCCGTGTACCATTCCCGCTTCTTCAGAACTAAAACCAGATTGTATTAACAGGCTCGGCAGCCAAGCAATCATAGTGTAAGTAAAATACGATCCCAGACCTAAGTAAAATGATACTTGCCATGCCAACGCTTTACTCCATAGATTAGTAGACGTGCTTCCTGACGTATTGACAGGGCTGGGTTTACTATTATAGCGCAGTTGCGGTAGCCAAAAAATCATCGCAATAAAGGTTAAGGCCGATAATGCAGCCAAAGCTCCTTGCCAGCCCCAACCATAATCATTCGCCAGTGGAATTGAAAATGCAGAGGCCGCGCCGGAAGCTATCCCCATTGCCAAAACATAACTCGAGGTCATGATCGCCACTTTCATTGGGAAATCTCGTTTGACCACAATCGGCAACAACACATTACCGATACTGACTCCAAGGCCAATTAAGGCGGTACCAATAAATAGCGCACTGACACTGCCAAATGATCGAAACAACAATCCTGCCGCAATAAGAACCAATGCAGAAAATATGGTGTATTCCAAACCAAATTTTTTAGCCAAATAAGCCGATGGTGGAGCAAATAATGCAAACGCAATCAGCGGCAAAGTAGTCAACATGCCAGCTTGAGTCGACGACAAATGAAAAGAGTTTGAAATTAAATCAATCATCGGCGCAATGCCAGTCACTGGCGCTCGGAGGTTTGCTGCGATCAGCATAACGCCAATGACAAGTAACATCGCTTTATTGCGCTGGGTAATGAATGTGCTGTGATTTGTCATATTGCCAAAAATGTTAATAGTAAGTTACGTCCAGTATATAGGAACCAACTTCATATTGTATACAATGTGGTGAGTGGGAATTTTAATTTCCTGTTCAATTTCTATTTATGCGTTAGCTATGCTTTAGTTATGTTTCGATATTAACCGATGACCACGATAGCTAGTGGCAAGCATGACGCAAGCGGCAGCCGGAAAATACAGCGCACTGACGTTATAAAATGTGAATAAATAATGCCCTACAATGCCACCGGCAATGAACCCTGTGATGATCACCAAAAACATCACGCACTTTCTATGGTCAAACTCTTCACCTTTTAAAGCATTGCCCAGCATAATACCAAGATCGGTAAATATACCGGTTAGATGCGTGGTACGGATCACTGCCCCACTGTAGGTTGTGGCTAACGCATTTTGCAATCCACATGCCATCGAAGCAAAATAAATACCATAATAGTATGAATGGCTTAGCATGTAAGCCGACATAATCAATAACGCACCTTCAATTAACAGCAATGAATCGTAATGCTGACCTAGCTTTAAAGAAGCACAAGGTAATAAAAAACCAGAAATAGTGGACCCAGCCACAAAGCTTAAAACGATCATCGCCAAATACCAACTGCTACTCAAATTGCTCGTTAATTGTGTTGAAAATAACGTCACTGTGCCGGATAAATGAGAAATAGCTTGATGCTGAAATCCGAGCAATCCGATGGCATTAATCACCCCGGCGATCAATGCTAATGTAAATGCGCCATATTCGACCCATTTGGGTAATTTTGTAAACATAACAACCTCACTTTAAAGCGAAATTATACGCTTCATAAACATAGATTTTAATGATTATTTCCCCTTAAACATTGTTGCAACGAAATCAAACATCAAAAATAATTTTGGCTTTCATTTCAAATTCTCGACTGAAGCAGGGTTAACCAGTATTTAATTGATAAACCAAGTCGATTTACGGTTGAATCCCCGAGAGGTTAACGGTATAAATAATCGAATCAATTACTCATATACATGGACGGATTTATGTTTGAAAAAGTACCTGCAGCACCTGCAGACCCTATTCTCGGTTTAACTGAAGAGTTTAAAAGTGATACACGCGCCACTAAAATCAACTTAGGGGTAGGCATTTACAAAAATGAAGCCGGACAAACCCCTGTTCTTGCGACCGTTAAAAAAGCGGAAGCGGCACTTTTAGAATCAGAAAAAACCAAATCATACCTGACGATTGAAGGTACGGCTGAATATGGTCTTGCTGTCCAGAAATTACTATTTGGCGCTGAGGCTAAAATCATTAGTGACAAATTAGCCAAAACCGCACAAGCTCCAGGTGGTACTGGCGCGTTGCGTGTCGCAGGTGAATTTATTAAACGTGAATTAAACGCCGGTAAAATCTGGATTTCAAACCCAACATGGGCCAACCACATTGGGGTCTTTACCGCGGCTGGTGTTGAAACTGCACAATATAACTATTACAACGCCGAAACTCATGATAAAGATTTCGATGCCATGTTAACTAGCCTTGAAGCGGCTCAAGCTGGCGATATAATCCTATTACACGGCTGCTGCCATAATCCAACCGGCATCGATCCAACCGCGGCAGAATGGCAACAACTGGCCAAACTGTGTGCCGATAAAGGTTTATTGCCATTATTTGATTTTGCTTATCAAGGCTTTGCTAAAGGCGTTGAAGAAGATGCAGCCGGCCTGCGTGTTTTTGCTCAATACTGCGAAGAAATTTTGGTGGCGAGTTCGTTCTCGAAAAACTTTGGTTTATACAACGAACGAGTTGGCGCTTTCACTCTGGTCGCAAAAAATACTGAAGTCGCGACCACGGCATTTTCTCAAGTGAAGAAAATCATTCGTTCTATTTACTCTAACCCACCCGCACATGGCGCGGCAGTCGTAACGCACATCTTAAACGATGCAGCGCTACGCAGTGAATGGGAACAAGAAGTGGCAGAGATGCGCGATCGCATTCAAGAAATGCGCACTTTGTTCGTGCAAACCTTAAAAGATGAAGGTGTAACTCAAGACTTCAGCTTTATTGAAGCGCAAAACGGCATGTTCTCTTTCTCTGGTTTAAATAAAGACCAAGTGGGACGACTAAAAGATGAGTTTGCAATCTACATTGTTGGCTCTGGTCGTATCAGCGTGGCAGGCATGACCAAAAACAACATGGGGCCATTATGTAAAGGTATCGCTGCGGTTTTATAACCCATACAAAAAATAAAGGTCAGCATCTACTGGCCTTTTTACCTCTTATCCCTCCACTCACATGAACATGCCAAATATCATAATTAGCAATGTGAAAATACCATCCCACTCACCCCACCAATACATCGACATATAATCTTATTTTTTTTGTAGGGATCTTCTGAAAGCCTTTTAGTTTCTTGCTCACACAATTAAAAAAGATGATATAAATTTGAAATTAATAAATAAAAAAACCTTTCTTAATTATTAATCGAGAGTAATTGGATTTTCTCGCCACATTATAAATGGAATGATTATGTTAAAAAAAATAGTGATACTCACAAGTGCCGTTGTCTTGGTCATCGTGTTTTTTGCACTCGATCTTCATCATGTGTTAACACTTGATGGGATTAAGTATCGCATGGACGACTTCCAACATTGGCAGCAGACCTCCCCTATTCTAGTAGCTTCTGCCTTCTTTTTTATCTATGTCATTGTTACCGCGTTATCTTTACCTGGCGCCGCTATATTAACCCTCGCTGGCGGTGGTTTATTTGGGTTAGCCACTGGCCTATTGATCGTCTCGTTTGCGTCGACCATTGGAGCAACATTGGCCTTTCTGGTGTCTCGCTATTTATTACGCGAATCGATTGAAAAGAAATTTTCTAGCCGTTTAAAATCCATTAATCAAGGGATTGAAAAAGATGGCGCTTTTTATCTGTTCACTTTACGTTTAGTGCCAGTGTTTCCTTTCTTTTTAATTAATCTATTAATGGGGTTAACCAAAATAAAAACCCTCACTTTTTACTTAGTCAGCCAAGTTGGGATGCTGGCGGGCACGATTGTCTATGTCAATGCAGGAACTCAACTGGCTCAATTAGATAGCTTAAAAGGCATACTCTCTTTTAACTTGATTGTTTCTTTTGCTTTATTAGGCATTTTTCCTTTGATCGCTAAATCCATCATCTCATCGATTCAAAAACGTCGTGTCTATGCAAAATGGACCAAACCTAAGCAATTCGATCGAAATATGGTGGTGATTGGTGGTGGCGCCGCAGGTTTAGTCAGTAGTTATATTGCCGCCACCGTGCGCGCAAAAGTCACGTTAGTCGAGACACACAAAATGGGTGGCGATTGCTTAAATTATGGCTGTGTACCCAGTAAAGCCATCATTAAAAGCGCCAAGGTTGCCGAACAATTTCGTCATGCTGAAAATTATGGATTAGACAGTCACAACCCGACCTTCTCGTTTAAAAAAGTGATGCAACGTGTGCACGATGTGGTGGCGCAAGTCGAACCGCATGACAGCATTGAACGTTACACTGGGCTTGGAGTTGAGGTAAAAACCGGTTACGCCACTATCGTGGATCCTTGGACGGTGGAAATCAAAGCTCAAGATGGCAGTATCGAACGTTTGACTACCAAAAGTATTGTCATTGCCACCGGTGCGCGACCATTTGTGCCGCCACTGCCTGGTTTAAATGATGTGGGTTATGTTACCAGTGATACCTTATGGGAAACCTTTGCCAAACTCGATACGCCCCCTAAACGCTTAGTGGTGTTAGGCGGTGGCCCTATTGGCTGTGAATTATCTCAAAGTTTCGCTCGCTTAGGATCAAAAGTCATTCAAATTGAAATGGCTGATCGTATTATGTTGCGTGAAGATTTAGAGGTATCTGAGCTTGCGCACACCGAACTTAGTGCCAGCGGCGTTGAGATACTGACCAATCACAAAGCATTGCGCTGCGAATTACGCGGTGAGATTAAAATCATGGTGGTTGAACATAATGATGAAGAGATCGAAATTGAATTTGACCAACTATTGTGCGCGGTTGGACGCTCTGCTCGCCTTGAAGGTTACGGCCTAGAACAATTGGGCATTGAAACCAACCGCACAGTTCAAACCAATGACTATTTGGAAACCCTTTATCCCAATATTTTCGCCGCCGGAGATATTGTCGGCCCCTATCAATTCACTCACGTTGCCGCCCACCAAGCATGGTTTGCCGCGGTGAATGCGTTATTTGGCAACTTCAAAAAATTTAAAGTCGATTACCGAGTGATCCCGTGGACTACTTTCATCGACCCAGAAGTCGCTCGGGTTGGATTAAATGAAACCGAAGCAACACAACAAGGCATTGATTTTGAAGTCACTCGGTTCGAGTTTGAAGAGCTCGATCGCGCCATTGCTGAAAGTAGCACCAAAGGTTTTATCAAAGTGATCACCCCAAAAGGAAAAGACACCATTTTAGGCGTTACCATTGTCGGTCAACAAGCCGGAGATTTAATCGCCGAATTTGTGCTAGCAATGAAACATGGATTGGGATTAAACAAGATATTAGGCACAATCCATGCTTACCCTACCTGGGCTGAAGGTAATAAATATACCGCAGGTGAATGGAAAAAAGCCCATGCACCACAAACGATTTTAAATTGGTTGGAAAAATACCATACTTGGCGTCGCGGTTAATTAATCCCACTGATACTCAAAACGAGAGACGGTAAAAGTGGAGGGAGTCATTCACTGATACCCAAAATGAGAGGCAATAAAACTGGGGAGATCATTCAATGATATTGAGCGATCTCCCCAATTTTTTGCTTGTCATTTCAGCGCTTCAACATCAATCAGCATAAATCAATAAAAAGGCTTTAGATCATCGTCTTGATTGCCTATAGTTAAGCTATATCCCATTAGCAGTTGTGGACCTCATGGAAGCAGAATTACAAGAAATTCAGAACTTTATTGCTCAATACCCGCCCTTTGATGCATTACCGGAAGAAAAGCTGGCCTATATTGCTCAAAATACCGAAATTTCCTATTACCGCGAAAAAACACCCATCATTAAATTTGGCGAACATATACAAGATTTATACATGGTGCGATCGGGCGTGGTAGAAATATATCGTCGTAAAGGTGAGCTGTATAACCGGTTAGATCAAGGCGATATCTTTGGTCAAATGGGTTTACTGATGAATGGTAAGGTGCGTTTGCCAGCCACTGCTATCCAAGATTCTTTACTGTACTGTATTCCAGTTGCAGTATTTAACGAACTGTATGAAAGTGAAGAAAGTTTTGCCGATTTTGTCGAATTAGAAAACAACGCAAGATTGCGCCAAGCGATCTCGGAAAACAATAATGCTAATGACTTAACCACCTCAAAAGTAAAAACTCTGATCACCCGTGATGCTTTTACCCTCGATAAACACCAAACCATTCAAGCCGCGGCTAAATTGATGGCCGATGAAAATATTTCGGCGTTACTGGTAATTGATGACACTATTTGTATTGATGAAGAGAATGACAGCCAAGTAGTTGGCATTATTACTGATCGAGACTTATGTACTCGGGTGTTAGCCGAAGGTTTGGATCCCTGTAATCAAGTGAGTGAAGTGATGTCGAACGAGTTGATTTCACTCGATCATAATGCCTATGTTTATGAAGCAATGCTCACCATGTTACGCTGTAACGTCCATCATCTTCCTATTCTTAAAAATAAGCAGCCAATCGGCATTATTGAAGTCGGTGATATCATACGTTACGAATCGCAAAACAGTTTGCTGCTGGTTAATCAGATTTTTCACCAGCAAAGTATCGAAGAATTAGAAGTGCTTTCTTCACAAGTTAAAGACTGTTTTGTGCGTTTAGTACATGAAGATGCCAACTCTCACATGGTCGGCAGCGCAATGGCGGTCATTGGCCGCAGTTTTAAACAGCGCATGGCTGAACTGGCCGAAGAGCATCTTGGCACTCCTCCGGTTCCCTATTGTTTACTGGCTTTAGGCTCGATGGCGCGAGATGAACAACTGATTGTTACCGACCAAGATAACGCCTTAATTTTAGACAACAGCTATGATGAAGCCAAACATGGTGAATACTTTGCCAAGTTAGCGGAATTTATTTGCCAAGGCTTGGCTCGCTGTGGTTATGAACTCTGTACTGGCGATATTATGGCAACTAACCCGATTTGGCGTATGACACGCACCGAATGGGAAGAATGTTTTGCTGATTGGATTGATAACCCAAATCCTAAGGCGTTATTAAACAGCTCGATCTTTTTTGACCTTGATGGTGTCTATGGGCGCACCAAATGGGCCGAAAACTTAAATGGATTTATTGTGCGTCGTGCGCGTCGCAATAATAAATTTTTGGCCTGCTTGGCTAGAAATGCCAACAACCGTACCCCGCCACTAGGCTTCTTTAAAAGCTTTGTAATGGAAAAAGATGGCCAGCACAATAACTCGATTAACTTAAAACGTCGTGGTACTGCGCCACTTGCCGATTTAGTACGAGTACATGCCCTTGCGGTGGGTTCGCGTTCTCAGAACTCTTTTGAGCGTTTAGATGACATCATTGAGGCGGGTATTCTACCTAAAGGTCGTGGACAAGATCTGCGTGATGCAATGGAATATATTTCTATGGTGCGTATTCGTCACCAAGCGATCGATGTCGAAAATGAGATCGAGCCCGATAACAATATCGAACCCGATAATATGTCAGATTTTGAACGCCGTAATTTAAAAGATGCCTTTCAGATCTTAAGTAATGCCCAAAATTTCTTAAAGTATCGTTATCATGGCAATTCATTTAAAAATACCCCTCCTCCGGCTCAGACGCAAAAAAACGCCATTCGACGCATGCGCTAGGGGGATAAAATATGGATGAAAAAGTATATCTAGAGCCTAACTTTAACTGGCAACATTATTTTAAACAGCAAGTGGGTAAAGTCAAAGATCATCGCCTGCGAGATTTCTATCGCGCCGGTGTGGTGGATCCAAACACCCCACTCAGCCAAGTCGAATTTGTGGCACTTGATTTTGAAACCACCGGTCTGGATAGCGATAGCAGTGCCATCATCAGTATTGGATTAATTCCTTTTACCTTGCAGCGTATTTATTGCCGTCAAAGCAAGCATTGGTTGGTCAAGCCGCGTAAACCGATGAATGAGGATTCTGTCATCATTCACGGTATTACTCACAGCGATTTATCCGACGCTCCTGATCTGCGAAGAATTTTAGAAGAAGTGCTCGACTCCTTAGCCGGAAAAGTAGTCGTGGTTCACTATCGCAACATTGAGCGCGAGTTCTTTTATAAAGCGTTAAAACTGCGTTTAGGTGAAGGCATTTTATTTCCTATGGTCGATACACTGGAAATTGAATCGATCGTGCAAAACCGAGCCGTCAGTGGTTGGTGGAATAAATTGCGAGGTAAGAAGCCGGATTCGGTTCGCTTAGGCACCAGTCGGACTCGTTATAACCTGCCCGCCTATCAACCCCATCACGCACTGGTTGATTCCATCGCCACGGCAGAATTATTACAAGCACAAATCTACCACCACTATTCACCCGACACCCCAATTAAAGATATTTGGTGCTAGGGCTATGAGCTAATAAAAACGAGCGCGATTGACAATGATAGTCATATTTCTAAAGATGTGCTTAGAAATAAAAAACCGCTCGCTAGACATCATAAAATTGCCCAATATAAACAAAAATCAAAGAAGAAAAATTAAGCAAAAAATGAATCGACGCCGAAGAAACCAGCCCTAACCATACTTTAATCTCCGACCATACAAGGTATGAAATAGAAAATACAAAAAATGAAAATAATGTCATCACACCCCAAAGAGGAAAGGCTAAGCTATGAAGATAAGACATAAAAATCGCAACCATAATAGCCTTTAAATTTCTACTTTCAACAAACCATCCCAAAATGGAAATCAACACATATATAATTAATGTTGCAATAATAGGTGACACAAAACTCCCTCCTATAACATCATAGAACGTGATATTTTCTGACGGAGATTCATTTGGAAGAGTATAGAAGTAATCAATCACAAGCGTTATAGATATAGCTACGCTGGCACATAAAATGAATGATTTAATAATGTAATAAACTATTGACTGATTAGAATTGTATAGGGGCTTTGTTGCGTAATTCAAATTTAGAGGTGACAACACTAGAATGGTGTTATTTCAATCAATTCGGTAAGTTTTAGGCATACCTAGCCCTGTTAGTTTATTTAAAGCTTTGATCATTGCGTAAGCTTCCCCAACTTGGGCATTATAATTTCTTAAGCTGAGTGTTCCGCCCAATAGCTTTTTCACTCGATGCATTGCCGTTTCTGAAATTGACCTTTTATGATACCCAAACCGTGTTTTCCACTGCTTATTAGAAC